>NZ_VTTK01000045.1:0-52222 GCF_008365135.1 Azospirillum sp. Sh1
AGCGCAATTCGTCACGCCCGACCCGTCTATCGCTTCCCTCTCATGTTAGCGCCTATGGGAGGGTTGGGGAGGGGGCATCAGGCAACCACCCTCCACCGAATCTTAACCCCCACCGCGCTACACTCCGCGTTGCCCCCGCCCGGCCTGCAGGAGGCCGACCATGGTCACGCACCGCACTCTCTATGGCGCGCCAAAGCCTCCCGACCCACTGCGCGAAGCGCTGGTGCCGCACCATGCCCCACAGCCGGAGCCCGCGCACCCGACCCGCCTGCTGATCGTCGTCGTCATCGCCCTGCTGACCCTGGCGGGGCTGGCCTATGGCGGCGGCATCGCGGTGGACCGCATCCTCGAACAGCGGCGGATCGAGGCGCGGATGGGGCCGAAACCGCATCTGGCGCAGCTGCCGGCGATGGAGGTGCCGCTGGGCGGGTCGCGGGCGGTGGAGATGCAGGTCTCGCTGGTGCTGGCGCCGAAGGTGACCGCCGACCGCGTGCTGCGTTACCAGGACCGCATCGCCGACCGCCTGTTCCAGACCATCGGCCAAACCGACAGCGAAATCCTGACCGGCCCCGGTTCGGCAACCTTCCTGAAGGCGCGCATCAGGGACGCCGTCAACCGCGAGGCGGGGACCGGGCTGATCCGCGACATCTACATCGAACGCATGGTCGTCAAGTGACGCACGCGGGGCTCGTTCGGCGATCCCCCTTGTCTTGTGCGGCGCAATAGCATATGTAGGGCGTCTTGATCGCTGGAGGCTCGCGCGTCTCTTGAGCGAGACGCGCTGTGATTGCGCAACGGCAGCTCCTTCGGGGGCAAACGTCCCAGGGTTCTAGGGACGCTCTGGCCGCTGCATCGGATAGACGCCTCTCCCTCTATCGACCTCCTCCCGGCGAGTCCGCCGGTATGTCCCACGCCCGCCATCGGGGCGCGCGGGGCCGTGCCGTGTTGCTTTGAGAAGGTTGTTACGACTTGACGTTTTCCGAACTCGGCCTGCACCCGCTCGTCCTGAAGGCCCTCGAGGCGTTCGAATACACCGTTCCCACCCCGGTCCAGCTCGCGGCCATTCCGCCGGCTCTCCAGGGCCGCGACATCCTCGCCACCGCCGAGACCGGCACCGGCAAGACCGCCGCCTTCATGCTGCCGGCGCTGACCCGCACCGCCGAGCTGCCGCTGAACGGCGCCGCCACCCCGCGCGTGCTGGTTCTGGCCCCGACCCGCGAGCTGGCCAAGCAGGTCACCGACGCCGCCCGCAAATACGCGAAGTTCATGAAGCTGAACATCGTGGACGTGGTCGGCGGCATGCCCTACCGCGAGCAGCTGCGCCTGCTGTCGCGCCCGGTCGACGTTCTCGTCGCCACCCCGGGCCGCCTGCTGGACCATGTCGCCCGCCGCCGCATCGCGCTGGACGAGGTCGAGGTGCTGATCCTCGACGAGGCCGACCGCATGCTGGACATGGGGTTCCTCGACGATGTCGAGACCATCGCCAAGTGCTGCCCGCCGACGCGCCAGACCCTGCTGTTCACGGCCACGCTGGACCGCCGCATGGCGCAGCTGGCCGGCAACCTGCTGCGCAACCCGGAGCGCGTGGCAGTCGAGAGCCAGGCGACCGCGATCAACGTGGAACAGCGTCTGCACCATGCCGACGATCTGGACCACAAGCGCCGCCTGCTGCAGCATTTCGCCGCCCAGGAAGAAGTCGGCAAGGCGATCATCTTCGCCGCCACCAAGCGTGATGCCGACACGCTGGCCGAGGAGCTGAGCGCCGCCGGCCATGCCGCCGCCGCCCTGCACGGCGACATGGACCAGACCAAGCGCAACCGCACGCTCCAGCGTCTGCGCACCGGTCAGGTCCGCCTGCTGGTCGCCACCGACGTCGCCGCCCGCGGCATCGACGTGCGCGACATCACCCACGTCATCAACTTCGACCTGCCGCGCTCGGCGGAGGACTATGTCCACCGCATCGGCCGCACCGGCCGCGCCGGCGCCTCGGGCGTTGCGATCTCCTTCGCCGCCCGCGCCGACCGCGAGACGCTGGTCCGCATCGAGCGCTACACGAAGGCGACGCTCGAGGTGCATGTGGTGCCCGGCCTTGAGCCGACGCGCCCCTTCACCACCGGTGGCGCCGGCCGTCCGCCGGCCCGCAACGGCCGTCCGGGTGGCGGCGCCGGCAAGCCGTGGCACCGCAACGGCGAGTCCAAGGGTCCGCGCGGCCCGCGTCCGGACTATGCCCGCAACGACAACCACCGCGGCGACGCCCGTCCGGACCATGGCCATGCCCGTCGTGAAGCCCACGGCAACGGCAAGCCGGCGGCCCGTGCGAAGAGCTGGTAAGTCCTGTTCTTGAAGTGACCGAGGGGGCGTCGCCGGCTGGCGGCGCCCCTTTCGTTTATCCGCCCCGCTTCCACACCGTCGTTTCGATGTAGCGGCTTGCCAGGAACCGGTAGGTCTGCTTCTGCAACGCCTCCACCTTCGGCGAGCGTTCCATCGTGACCTCGTCCCAGCCCTGCAACAGCTCCTCCCATTCCAGCAGCTTGGCGCGCAGGTCGTCGCGGATCTTGCGGATGAACTGGATGGTGGGGTGGAAGTTGCGCAGCGCGCCGACGATGTCGCCGGTCTGGGCGTCGGCCTGATCGAAGATCATGTCGTATTCGCGCAGCGGCTTGCGGATCAGCCCCTGCATGCGGTTCAACTCGCTGCAGAAGGTCCGGTCGGTGCGATAGATGGTGACCAGCTTCGCCATCGCCTGATCGATGCGGCGGATGTGCCTGAAGCGGTCGCGCAGCGCCTCGATGTAGGACAGTTCCTGCGCCAGATCGTCGATGCGGTCGGTCAGATACTGTTCGGCGTTGTTGGTCAGCTTCAGCCGCTCGGCGATCTTGGCGAAGGCGGCCTTCATCTTCTCGTGTGTCTGCGGATCATCCAACAGCTGTTCCAGCTGCGACTGGTCGGAAACGATGATCTCGTTTCCGGTGAAGGAGGAGACGATCTGCATGGTCAGCCGCCCTTTGGCGGTGATGCGGTGCCTGTCCTCCACCGACCAGGAGGCGCGGCCGTCCAGCAGTTCGCCCGGAATTTCCTCGCCCGGCCGGATCTGCTTCACGAAGGCCAGCCCCTGTTCGATGATCTCCAGCAGGCGGGCGTCGTGGGTGCCGTCCTCGATCTGGAAGGACTCCATCAGGGTGGGGAAGGCCAGCGCCGCCTTCAGGTCGCCCAGCAGGATGTTCAGCACCGGCTCCTTGCTGTTCGGCTCCTGGCAGAAGAAGGCGCCGGGCAGGCTGAAGACCTTGTGCTGGAAATCGAAATGCGTGTCCCGCATCGGCTGGACCAGAACATTCTCCTGCGCGGCCTTTTCGGCGACGCCGGAGTCCGGGCCGGAGTCCTTCTCCGGGACGGCTTCCGAGGAAGGGGTGGTCTCGTCGCTGCTGGAGGTATCGGTCATGGGCGGGGAGGGGACTCAAAGGCCGGAGGAGGGGGCTGTCGATTGCTTGCGCAGCCTACAGCAGATCGCGCAGACGGAACCACATCATTGCGAGGACCAGCGCCGGCGTGCGGAATCGCCGCCCGCCGGGGAACGGCGTGTGGGGGATGCGGGCGAACACGTCGAACCGCCCGGCTGTGCCGCTCACCGTCTCCGCCATCAGCCGTCCGGCCATCCCGGCCAGCGCCACGCCATGGCCGGAGTAGCCGTGGGCATACAGCGTCGTCGGCGACAGCCGGCCCAGATGCGGCATGCGGTTCATGGTGATGGCGACCCGCCCGCCCCAGAAATACTCGACACGGGCGTCCTTCAGGTCCGGATAGATCGCCAGCATCTTCAGCCGCATCGCCTGCTTCAGCCCCGGTGCGTCCACCCCCGAATAGCTGACGCCGCCGCCGAACAGCAGCCGGTGGTCGGCGGAGCGGCGGAAGTAGTCCAGCGAGAACTTCATGTCCGACACCGCGATGTTGGTCGGCAGCAGGGCGCGCGCCCGTTCCTCTCCCAGCGGTTCGGTGGCGATCATGTAGGTGGCGACCGGCATGATGGTGCGGTCCAGCGCCGGGGCCAGCCCGCCGAGATAGGCGTTGCCGGCCAGGATCAGGTGTTTCGCCGTCACCCGGCCGCGCTCGGTGCGGACCCAGGGCGCGGCGCCGCTGTCCATGGCGAGGGCGCGGCTGTTCTCGAAGATGCGCACCCCGGCGGCATCGGCGGCGCGGGCGAGGCCCAGCGCGTAGTTCAGCGGATGCAGATGGCCGCTGCCCTCGTCCAGCAACCCGCCGATATAGGCGTCGCTGCCGACATGGGCGCGGATGCCGGCGCGGTCCAGGCGCCGCACCCGGTCATAGCCGTAGCCGTCGCGCATTTCCTGCTCCAGCGCCGCCACGTCCTGCATGTGGCGCGGCTTCAGCGCGGCATAGGCGAAGCCCCAGGTCAGGTCGCAGGCAATGGCGTGGCGCTCCACCCGCTCCGCCAGCTGGGCCTTGGCCTCCTCGCCGAACTCCCACAGGCGGCGGGCATCCTCCTTGCCGATCCAACCCTCGATGGCCGCCATCGGCTTGTTGTAGCCGGTGATGATCTGCCCGCCGTTGCGGCCCGACGCCCCCCAGCCGCAGCGCTCGGCCTCCAGCAGGACGACGTCGAAGCCGCGTTCCGCCAGCTCCAGCGCCGCGGTCAGGCCGGTGTAGCCGCCGCCGACGATGCAGACGTCGCAGGCGACCTCGCCCTCCAGAACGGGATGGTCGACGCGGGGTGCGGCTGAGGCCGCGTACCAGCTGTTCAGGTATGTGGCTTTCGGCATGGCGGCAGTTAAGGCCCAGCCGATGGGGGAGGTCAACGGAAAGGCGGCAGTTTCACCAAAGCATCATGCGGAACCCACTGGCGCGGTCCGCCGGAACGGCGTCATAGTGTCGCTGTCGTTCACAGCACGGAGGGGGCTGCCCATCGCCCGGAGCGGTCCGCCATACCCATGGGTTTTATGGAAGACTTCATCAAGAAGAACCGCATTACCGAAGTCGAATGCCTTGTACCCGACATGTCGGGCATCGCGCGGGGCAAGATCGTCCCCGCCGAGAAGTTCCTCCGCATCCTGCGCGACCGCGGCCTGCGCCTGCCCGAGGCGATCTTCGTCCAGACCGTGACCGGTGAATTCCCCGATGACGAGGACATCACCTCGGACGAGAATTCCGACATCTACATGATCCCGGACGAACGCACGATCCGCTTCGTCCCCTGGTACAACGAGCCGACGGCCCAGGTCATCACCGACTGCGTCTATGCCGACGGCAAGCCGGTCGACGTCTCGCCCCGTCATGTCCTGAAGCGCGTGCTGTCGCTGTACGAGGAGCGCGGCTGGAAGCCGCTGGTGGCGCCGGAACTGGAATTCTTCCTGGTCCAGGTCAACAAGGATCCCGATTATCCGCTGGTGCCGCCGGTCGGGCGCAACGGCCGGATGGAAAGCGGGCGGCAGGCCTTCGGCATCGATGCCGTCAACGAATTCGATCCGATCTTCGAGGCGGTCTATGATTTCTGCGAGAAGCAGGACATCGACATCGACACGCTGACCCACGAGGCCGGCGCCGCCCAGATCGAGATCAACTTCAACCACGGCGACGCCCTGGAACTGGCCGACCAGGCCTTCCTGTTCAAGCGCACGGCGCGCGAGGCGGCGATGCGCCATAACATCTACGCCACCTTCATGGCTAAGCCGATGCAGGGCGAACCGGGAAGCGCCATGCACATCCACCAGTCGGTGGTGGACACCGACAGCGGCCGCAACCTGTTCGCCAACCCCGACGGCACCGACAGCGCCCTGTTCATGTCGCACATCGCCGGGCTGCAGAAATACCTGCCCTATGCGATGCCGCTGCTGGCGCCCAACGTCAACAGCTACCGCCGGCTGGTCCCCAACTCCGACGCGCCGATCAACGTGCATTGGGGCCGCGACAACCGCACCACCGGCCTGCGCGTCCCCGTCTCCCAGCCCGACGCCCGCCGGGTGGAGAACCGGGTGGCCGGCGCCGACGCCAACCCCTATCTCGCCATCGCGGCGTCGCTGGCCTGCGGCTATATCGGCATGATCCAGGGGCTGGAGCCGAACGACCCGATCAAGGGCTCCGCCTACCGCCTCGCCTTCACCCTGCCGCGCCACCAGTCGGAGGCGCTGACCAAGTTCAATGCCTGCAAGCCGCTGAAGGAAATCCTCGGCGAACGCTTCATCGACGCCGTCGCCTGCGTGAAGGAGGCGGAGTACGAGGCCTACAACCGTGTCATCAGCTCGTGGGAACGGGAAAACCTGCTGCTGAACGTCTGAAGCCTTGGGTTGACGAACAAGGGGGCGGCCCGCGGAGACATCCGTCGGCCGCCCCTTTTACGTATTTGGTTCCCTGTTCCTGTGCGGGGGCCGGCAGTCCGGCGCTTGCCCGGCGCTTAGCGGATCGCGTTGGCCGACACCCCGTTCGTGCGCCGGTCCGCCACGGAATTTCGCAAGTTCGGCCAGGAAATCCGGCCGTGTGGCGTTAATCGCCGCCCGTCCTACTCCGACCGGCCCGCAGCCCCACCCCGATCGATCGCCGGCCGTCGTTCCATGCCACGACCGCGCCGACCGGCCGTGTCGGCACAGCCGGAAATTTCAAAGCCGGCGTTAATCCGCCTATGGCCGCCGCAACACGAAATCGAAGACTTTCAAAGCAAAGCCGCAGTGTATTTTCGGCGGTATCAGAGGAGGAGGGAGGAGATGCGGGTGCCGCATGGCGTCTCGGCGTCGCTGCAATTTGTTATCTCCTTTGAAAATAGTCAACACACGTAACCGTTTTTCGCGGAGACGGCGACCCCTGCCGCCGCGCTGTGCCCTCGATTGCCTTCTTGGATAATCCAGGCGAGCGGCCGAACCGGCGCAGGGACACTGTCTCGACACAATCGATGGGCAACCGATGGATGGCCAAGCATGAGCATGCAACCAGCGATCCCGTCCCTTCGGACCGGCCTCCACAGCGTTGGCTGGGTCCAGCGCAGCATCATCCTCGCGTCGTTGTTCATCGTGCTGACGACGGGGCTGCTCGGGCTGGCGCTGCACCGCGGCGGCCATGCCAGCAACCTGACCGACATCCAGAACCTGTTCGTGCTGGAAAACCAGGACCTGATTCCGGTCGACAGCTGGGATCCGATGATCGCGGCGCTCAACTGGCTGCACGAGCGGCCCGGCGAGAACGTCTATGAAGGGGTGTTCTTCCAGCAGCACATCAAGTTCCAGTATCCGGTGACCTCGCTGTTGCCGCTGGAGGCGATGAAGGCGCTGGGAGTGCTGAACCTCGTGGCCTTCGAGCGGGTCAATCTGCTGTTCGTTCTGGCGACCGCGGCCGGCATGGCGATCCTGGTGCTGGAGATGGCCGCCCGTTTGCGCGTGCCGGGTGCCCGTGACGACCGCATGACCCAGGTGCTGCTCGGCGGCTTCGGTTTCGTCGCGACCCTGTGCTTCTACCCGGTGCTGAAGGCCTTTTCGCTGGGGCAGGTGCAGGTCTGGCTGAACGCCGCCTTCGTCTTCGCCTGCATCGCCCTGTTGCGGGACCGGCGCGCCCTGTGCGGCGCCCTGCTCGGCGCATCGACGCTGATGAAGCCGCAGATGTCGCTGTTCCTCGTCTGGGCGGTCCTGCGCGCCGACTGGCGGATGGCGGCGGGCTGGGCGGCCGTTGTGGTGCCGGGCGTGGCGCTGGCGACCCTGTTCTACGGCTTCGCGCCGATGGTCGATTATCTCGACGTGCTGCTGTTCATCGGCCGCCATGGCGAGAGCTATCACGTCAACCAGACCGTCAACGGGCTGGTCAACCGCCTGCTGCACAACGGCAACAACCTCGACTGGTCGGCGGAGGCCTTCGCCCCCTACCATCCGGCGGTCCACATCGCCACGCAGATCTCCGGCCTTGCCTTCGTCGGCCTCGGCCTGCTGTGGCGCCGGCGCGACCGGGGGGCCGAGCGGATCCTGCCCTTCGTCGTTGCCGGCATCTGCTTCACCGTCGGCTCGCCGGTCGCCTGGGTGCATCATTACGGCATCCTGCTGCCGGCCTTCGCGCTGGCCTTCCTGCTTCTGCTGGAGCCCGGCCTGCGGCGTCCGGCAGGGGCGGCGGCGCTGCTGGCCGCGGCCTATTTCCTGGCCGGCAACCTGCTGTTCTGGCCGGTAAACGCGCTGGCCGACACCGCGCTGAACGTCCTGCAATCCTACCTGTTCTTCGCCACCCTGATGCTGCTGGGGCTGACAATCGTGCTGGCCGGCCGGCACGACCGCGCCACTCTGGTCTGGGGCGGGGCGGAAGGCGGCGACCGCGGGGACCGCAATCCGCATGCGGGCGATATTGCGGGTGCTCCCGGCCTGACCGCGACCACCGTCGCACTTCCCCGCGCCGCCGCGGCCGAAACATCGGTCCCGCCGCCCGCCGCGGAGGATCCGCCGCTGTTCGTCGATCTCGACGGCACGCTGCTGAAGACCGACCTTCTCTACGAATCGCTGTTCGGCCTGATCAAGGCCCAGCCCTGGGCGGCGCTGCTCGTGCCGGTCTGGCTGGCCGGCGGCAAGGCGCGGCTGAAGGCGGAACTGGCCCGGCGCGTCGACATCGACCCGGCCGGCCTCGTCTACAACCCCGCCGTCCTGGAACGGCTGGAGGCCGAGCGCAAGCATGGGCGCCGGCTGGTGCTGGCCACCGCCGCCCACCACCGATATGCCGACGCCATCGCCCGTCATCTCGGCCTGTTCGATCAGGTGCTCGCCAGCAACAACGGCGTCAACCTGAAGAGCGAGCGCAAGTACGAGGCGATCCGCGCGCAGGTGCCGTCCGGCGTGTTCGATTACATGGGCAACGACGAGGCCGATTATGCGATCTGGCGCGGCGCCCGCCGCGGCATCGCGGTGGATGCGCCGGCCGCCGTGCTGCGCCATGCCGCCTCCCTCTGCCCGCTGGAGACCATCACGACCCCGCGCCGTCCGCGCCTGCTTTTGATCTTCAAGGCGCTGCGCCTGCACCAGTGGCTGAAGAACCTGCTGGTCTTCGTGCCGCTGCTGGCCGGCCAGAAGCTGGGCGAGGTCGGCCCGACCCTGCAGGCTGCGACCGCCTTCCTCGCCTTCGGGCTGTGCGCGTCGAGCATCTATGTGCTGAACGACCTGCTCGACCTGCCGGCCGATCGGCGCCACCCGCGCAAGCGCCGCCGTCCCTTCGCCGCCGGCGACCTGCCGCTCGACCTCGGCCTGTCGCTGATCCCCGGCCTGCTGCTGGCGAGCCTCGTCCTGTCGCTGGTGGCGCTGCCGCCGCTGTTCCTGGCGGCCCTGGCGACCTACGCCGCGTCGTCGCTGTTCTACAACCTGTTCGCCAAGAACCGGGTGATCTGGGACGTGATGCTGCTGGCCGGGCTCTATTCGCTGCGCGTGCTGGGCGGCGCCACCGCGACGGCCATCGTCCCGTCCTTCTGGCTGCTGGCCTTCTCCATGTTCCTGTTCCTCAGCCTGGCGATGGTGAAGCGCTATTCGGAGATGGACAGCATGATGAAGCTCGGGCTGGAGCAGGCGGAGGGGCGCGGCTATGTGACCGCCGACATGCCGGTCCTGCAATCCATCGGCGTGTCGGCCGGCTTCCTCTCGGTGCTGGTGATGGCGCTCTACATCAACAGCCCGGAGGTGGGGCGCGTCTATGACCAGCCGCAGGCGCTGTGGATCATCTGCCCGCTGCTGCTCTTCTGGATCGGGCGGGTGTGGCTGCAGACCCACCGCGGACTGATGCACGACGATCCGGTGGTGTTCGCCGCCCGCGACAAATGGAGTCTCGCCATCGGAGCGGTCTGCGGCGTCGCCCTCCTCTTCGGCCGGACCTGAGCCGCCGGCCCCATTCTCCTTCCGCCCTTATCCGGGAGTCCCCATGCCCATCGCCGTCGTCGGATTGATCCTGCTGAGCGTCACCCTGTCCGCCATCGCCCAGATCTCGCTGAAGATCGGCATGTCCAGCCCGGCGGTGTCGACCGCCCTGGCGCGGGGGGAGGCCGGGCAGATCGCCCTGTCGGTCGTCGCCACGCCGCATATCCTGACCGGGCTCGCCTGCTATGGGCTGGGCATGGTGGTGTGGCTGGCGGTGCTGGCGAAGGTCGAGGTCACCATGGCCTATCCCTTCGTCGGCCTGGGCTTCCTGGTCACGCTGGCGCTCGGCGTCCTGCTGCTGGGCGAGACCATGAGCCTGACCCGCGTCATCGGCACCCTGCTGGTGGTGCTGGGCGTCGTGCTGACCGCGCAGAGCTGAAGCCCCCCACAAGACCCGCACCCAAGGACCCGCCCTCCACCGGTTGGGAATGACGAAGGCGCCGCGGCAGCAGTCGCGGCGCTTTCTTTTTGCTTTGCACAAATACCGCGGCCACGCGGCTGTCGGCGTCTTGATGAATACCCTGTTATGGCAACAATTCCCGTCACCGAATCTTTCAAATTGAAAATCAAATGTCACGATTCCGGTATTGACCGGAATCGCCTGATGGATATAACTGACAGCATATTCGCGAGCGAAAATACAAGCGTATTCGATTTTTACGACAGGAGGCCCGGGCGCCGGCCGGCAGGCCGTTGCCTGGGAAGAGGGAACTCTTCGCCGGTTGCGACACTCAACGCACGGGATTTTCGCCCCATGCGGTCGCAGCCGGCCTCCCTCCTGCCGCTCTATCGTCGATCATGGGCAAGGCCGCGAACTGACCAATTCTTGAAGATCGGTATTGCCGAGGCCGGAATTGGCCCTCTGGCACCGCCTTGCGCCGAAGCAGGGACGCCGCCCGAATGGTGCGGCGTCCCTTTTTCTTTGCGTCCGGTGTGAATGATCTCCCGCGCACCAGCGCCGGACGGAGCACCGGTCGCATGCGGTGACAAACAATAATCAGTTACAAAAGCATTCTTTCAAAAACAAAATTAAAAATAACATATTAACAATTGACCTCTACCAGAGCGTGGATATAGCTTTCTGAAAACAAGGTACGATATTCACACATTAGTATGAAAATTTGCAGCCACTAGCATTTGTGTTTTCAAATGCCGCTCTTCGGTCTCGCATATATTTGCCGATTTTCAGCTGTCGTCCATTCACTCAGGAATTTCGCCAGTTTCAAACATCGGCATCAAGCTGCGCATGCAAAGCGCATTTCTCCAATCATGTCTTGAAGGAGATCATCGGATGTCCACCGCTCCCATTCGCATGCTCTACGGCGGCGCCATGACCGAGGCGATCGCCAGCGGCGACCTGTCCAAGATGAAGGAGGCCGCCACCGCCGCCGAGCGGCATCTCTCCGAACATGGCGACGTCGGCACGTTGCTCCAGGCACTGAAGATCGAGATCGCGAGAGCCGAAGCGAAAAGCTGATCGGGCACGCAGTCGTTTTTCCAATTTTCCCGCGGAGCAGTCTCCACATGTCCGAAGCACCCATGCGCTCCATCAAGCCTTACGGCGTGGCGATCTCCGACGCCATCGTCAGCGGCGATCTGGCGAAGATGAAGGAGGTGGCCGCCGCCGCCGAGCAGCATCTCGCCGAACACGGCGACGTCGCCGGCGTCCTCAACCTGCTGAAGGTCGAGATCGCCAAGGCCGAAGCCGGTACCTGATCCGGTCGGGCCTGCCCCGCCCCCTGATTCCCGATCGACCGCTTCCCGATCGACCGTTTCCAACATTTCCGCCATTCAAAGTTGAGGAACCGACAGATGACCGACTCGACCCTTGCCCCTTTCCGTCCGATGTACATGGCCACCATGACCGAAGCCATCGCCGGCGGCGATTTGGCGACGATGAAGCAGGTCGCGGCCGAGGCCGAGCAGCATCTCGCCACCTACGGCGACATTCCGGGGCTGCTGCAGCTCCTGAAGGTCGAGATCGCCAAGGCCGAGAGGAACGGCTGATCGGCTTCGGCCGGCGTGCTGCGGCCGGGGTGCGGCGTCCATGCCGCCCGCACCCCGGCGGTGCCGCGCCGCCGATATAGGGAGCCGCCGATATTCAGAGCCAATGCCATTGCGAGGAAGATTCCGGAACCATGGACCAGCCGCTTCCCAGCCCCGACCTTTCGGCCCGCTCCCCGGATCAGCCCCCGGATCAGCTCCCGGATCATCGCCTGGATCAGCCGGCATCCGTTCCGGCGCGCTATTGCGACGAAGACGATTTCCGCAAGCTGGTGCCGGTCCTGGTGGTCTGGGAAACCACGCTCGCCTGCAACCTGAAATGCCAGCATTGCGGATCGCGCGCTGGCCGGCCCCGGCCGGACGAGCTGAGCACCGAGGAGGCGCTGGACCTCGTCGACCGTCTGGCCGCGCTCGGCACCCGCGAGATTTCGCTGATCGGCGGCGAGGCCTATCTGCGAAAGGACTGGGTGGAGATCATCCGGCGCTGCCGCAGCCACGGCATCAGGACCGCCGTGCAGACCGGCGGCCGCAATCTGACCGACCGCCGGCTGGATGAGGCGGTGGAGGCCGGTCTCCAGGCCATCGGCGTCTCGATCGACGGGCTGCCCGACCTGCACGACCGGGTGCGCGGCGTTCCCGGCTCCTACGATCAGGCGATGAGCGCCCTGCGCCGCGCCAAGGAGCGCGGGCTGGCGGTGTCGGTCAACACCCAGATCGGCCCCGAAACCCCCGACCATCTGCCGGAGCTGATGAACCGGATCATCGAGGCCGGGGCCACCCACTGGCAGATCCAGTTCACCGTCGCCATGGGCAACGCCGTCGACAATCCGGACCTGCTGCTGCAGCCGCACCGCCTTCTCGACGTCATGCCGCTGCTGGCCCGCCTCTATCGCGAGGGGCTGGACCGCGGGCTGCTGATGGTGGTCGGCAACAATGTCGGCTATTACGGCCCCTACGAGCATATCTGGCGCGGCCTGGGCGACGACCGGATGCATTGGTCCGGCTGCGCCGCCGGACAGATCGGCATCGGCATCGAAGCGGACGGCACCCTGAAGGGCTGCCCGTCGCTGGCGACCTCCCTCTATGCCGCCGGCAACGTCCGCGAGATGAGCGTGGAGGACATCTGGCGCCATGCCGACCGGATGCAGTTCGGCCGTCTGCGGTCGGTGGACGAGCTGTGGGGCTATTGCCGCACCTGCTATTATGCCGACATCTGCCGCGCCGGCTGTACCTGGACCTCCGAGTCTCTGCTGGGCAAGCGGGGCAACAATCCCTACTGCCATTACCGGGTGCTCGACCTCGCCAGGCATGGCCTGCGCGAGCGGGTGGTGAAGATCAAGGATGCGCCGAACGAGGCCTTCGCCATCGGCGAATTCGCCCTGATCCAGGAGCCGATCCCCGGCGCCGACTCCCCCGGCCTGCCGGAGCGCGACCCGGCAAAGGTGCATCGCCACGCCTATGAACGCTCCCCCGAAGGCGGCGTGGTGCCGCCCAGCCTGACGCTCTGCCGCGGCTGCAACCAGTATATCTGGCCGCACGAGACCGACTGCCCCCATTGCGGTGCCGACGTCGCGGCGGCGGCGGTGCAGCACGAGATCGACAGCGCGCGTCGCCGCGCCCTGATCCGCGAGACCCAGCGCCTGCTGGACGAAGCCCGGGCGCGGAAAGAAACCGCGGCGACCCTCCCCGGATAGCCGGTTGATCGGGCAAGGCTTCGGACAGATGGCCGCCGCCCGGAAAGCGGTTCCCGACCTCGACCCAAACCGTTGACAACATGCCCGGCCGTGGGTGCAATAGCGCCCGCGAGCCGGGTATGCCGTTGGGATGTGGCGGCGCCCGCAACACTCACGAACAGGTCGGGGCAAATCATGAAAAAACTCGCTCTCAGCCTCATCGGCGCGGTCGCGGCGATTGCCATCGCCGGCCCGGCGATGGCCCAGGCCAAGAAGCCGGTCAACATCTACATCTGGAACGATTATCTGGGTGAAACGACCCTCGCCGACTTCACCAAGGCCACGGGCGCTGAGACGAAGGTCGACCTGTACGACAGCCTGGAACTGCTGGAGCAGAAGGTGCTCGTCGGCAAGTCCGGCTATGACGTGATCGTGCCGACCGCGGAGCCCACCCTGTCCCGCCTGATCCAGGCGAAGGTTGTGGGTCCGCTCGACAAGTCGAAGATCCCCAACTACAAGAACCTCGACCCGAAGGTCCTGAAGCTGCTGGAGAACTCCGACCCCGGCAACAAGTACGCCGTGCCCTATCTCGGCGGGACCGTCGGCATCGCCATCATCCCGGAAAAGATCAAGGCCGTCGCCCCCGACGTCGCGCTCGACAGCTGGGACCTGATCTTCAAGCCGGAAGTGGCGAAGAAGGTTGCGGCCTGCGGCATCACCGTGATGGATTCGGCCATCGACGTGATCCCGTCGGTTCTGAACTACCTCGGCCTCGATCCGAACTCCGAGAAGAAGGAGGATCTGGAGAAGGTCGAAAAGACGCTGATGGCGGTCCGTCCCTACATCAAGCGCTTCGTCACCGGCGAGAACATCAACATCCTGGCCGGCGGCGACGCCTGCGTCGTGATGGCCTACAACGGCGACGCCATCCAGGGCGCCGCCCGCGCCGCCGAGGCCAAGAGCGCCAAGGTCGAATACATCACGCCGAAGGAAGGCGTGCAGGTCTGGTGGGACACGCTGGCGATCCCGGCCGACGCGCCGAACAAGGAGGGCGCGTACGAGTTCATCAACTTCGTGCTCGACCCGGCCAACATGGCCAACATCTCCAACAAGGTCAGCTACGCCAACGCGGTGCCGGCCTCGCTGCCGATGGTGGCCGACGACATCAAGTCGAACCCGGGCATCTTCCTGCCGGCCGACAGCAAGCTGAAGCTGTTCTCGCTGAAGCAGATCAAGCAGACCACCGACCGCGCCCGCACCCGTGTGTGGACCAAGGTCAAGACCGGCAAGTAAGCCGATCCCCGCAAGGCGCCGATCTGTGGCGCTGGCCCGCCCCGGCCGATCCCCAGCGATGGGGAGCAGCCGGGGCGTCGTCATGAAAGAGGAACCCGGATGGCCGGTCAGCCGATTCGCAAACCCACCCGTCTGGAACCGTGGCAGGACGCGGGCCAGACGCCGTATGTCCGAATCGAAAAGGTGACGAAGACCTTCGGCGACTTCGTCGCGGTGGACGAGGTCAGCCTGTCGATCTACCGCAACGAGTTCTTCGCCCTGCTCGGCGGGTCGGGCTCCGGCAAGACGACGCTGCTGCGCATGCTGGCGGGGTTCGAGCAGCCGACCGAAGGCAAGATCTTCATCGACGGTGTCGATATGGCCGGCATCCCGCCCTATGAGCGGCCGGTCAACATGATGTTCCAGTCCTACGCCCTGTTCCCGCACATGACGGTGGAGCAGAACGTCGCCTTCGGCCTGAAACAGGACGGGGTGGCGAAGGCGGAGATCCGCGACCGGGTGTCGGAGATGCTGGGGATGGTCCAGCTGTCGGCCTTCGGCAAGCGCCGTCCGCACCAGCTGTCGGGCGGCCAGCGCCAGCGCGTGGCGCTCGCCCGCTCGCTGGTCAAGCGGCCGAAGCTGCTGCTGCTGGACGAACCGCTGGGCGCGCTCGACAAGAAGCTGCGCGAACGCACGCAGTTCGAACTGGTCAACATTCAGGAAAAGCTGGGCGTCACCTTCATCGTCGTCACCCACGACCAGGAAGAGGCGATGACCATGTCCTCGCGCATCGCCGTGATGAACCATGGCGTCATCGCGCAGGTCGGCACGCCCACCGAGATCTACGAATACCCCCACACCCGCTTCGTCGCGGAGTTCATCGGCTCGATCAACATGTTCGACGGCCGCGTGGTTTCGACCGAGGGCGATCAGGTCATCGTCGCGTCGGAGGACGCCGGCTGCGAACTGCTGATCGCCCACGCCACCCCGGCGCCGGCCGGCTCCCCCGTCTCGGTCGCCATCCGGCCGGAGAAGATCGCCCTGTCCAAGGATCCGGTCGCGGACGGAGATGGCCGCAACCGGACCACCGGCATCGTGCGCGAGATCGCCTATCTCGGCGACGTTTCGATCTATCTGGTGCAGCTGCCGACCGGCAAGACGGTGCGGGTCACCGCCCCCAACGTCACCCGCCGCACCGAAATGCCGATCACCTGGGAGGACGAGGTGACCCTGACCTGGCGTCCCTTCGCCGGCGTGGTGCTGACCCAATGAGAACGGTCGTCTCCGTCCTCGTTTCTGGCCTCAGCCGGATCGGGCTGTGGGGCCGCGGCGTGGTCGTCGCGGTTCCTTATCTGTGGCTGATGCTGTTCTTCCTGGTGCCCTTCCTGATCGTCTTCGGCATCAGCTTCTCCGAATCGATCATCGCCCAGCCGCCCTATTCCTCGCTGGTGGAGTGGCTGACCGACGAGGACGCCGGCACCTCCAAGCTGCAGATCCTGCTGAACATCAGCAATTACTTCCGGCTGGGCGGGGACGACCTCTACATCCTCGCCTACCTGAACTCGCTGAAGATCGCGGCGGTCACCACGCTGCTGTGCCTGGCGATCGGCTATCCGATGGCCTACGCCATCGCCAAGGCCGATCCGGCGCGGCGCGGGCCGCTGATGATGCTGGTGATCCTGCCCTTCTGGACCAGCTTCCTGATCCGCATCTATGCCTGGATCGGCATCCTCAAAAGCAACGGCGTCATCAGCAACCTGCTGGAATGGGCGGGCATCACCAGCGGCCCCGTGGAGATCCTCTATTCCGATTGGGCGGTCTATATCGGCATGACCTACTGCTACCTGCCCTTCATGGTGCTGCCGCTCTATTCCACCCTGGAGAAGATGGACCCCAGCCTGCTGGAGGCGGCGGCCGATCTCGGCTCGCGTCCCTTCAAGTCCTTCCTGTCGATCACGCTGCCGCTGTCGCTGCCGGGCATCATCGCCGGGTCGCTGCTGGTCTTCATCCCGGCGGTGGGCGAGTTCGTGACGCCGGAATTGCTGGGCGGTCCCGACACGCTGATGATCGGCCGCGTGCTGTGGAACGAGTTCTTCGCCAACCGCGACTGGCCGGTGGCGTCGGCCGTCGCCATCGCCCTGCTTCTGGTCCTGGTGGTGCCGATCATGATCTTCCAGCATGTGCAGGGCAAACAGGCGGAGGCCGGGCGATGAAACGGTTCGGGTTCCTGTCCTGGGCACTGCTGTTCGGCTATGCCTTCCTCTATGTCCCCATCGCGCTGCTGATCGTCTTCAGTTTCAACGAGTCGCGGCTGGTGACGGTGTGGAGCGGCTTTTCGACCAAATGGTATGGCGAGCTGATCCACAATGACGCGCTGCTTTCCGCCGCCGGCCTGTCCTTCCAGGTGGCGGCGGTGTCGGCAACGCTGGCGGTGCTGCTGGGCACCTGCGCCGGTCTGGCGCTGACCCGTTTCGGCCGGTTCCGCGGCCGGACGCTGTTCGGCGGCATGATCACTGCGCCGCTGGTCATGCCGGAGGTCATCACCGGCCTGTCGCTGCTGCTGCTGTTCGTGGCGATGGAGCAATGGGTGGGCTGGCCCGACGGACGCGGCGTCACCACCATCACCATCGCCCACACCACCTTCACCATGTCCTATGTCGCGGTGGTCATCCAGTCGCGGCTGGCCGGCATGGACGGCAGCCTGGAGGAGGCGGCGATGGATCTTGGCGCCCGCCCGGCCAAGGTCTTCTTCGTCATCACCCTGCCGCTGATCGCCCCGGCGCTGGTAGCCGGCTGGCTGTTGGCCTTCACCCTGTCGCTGGACGACGTGGTGGTGGCGAGCTTCGTCTCTGGTCCCGGATCGACGACGCTGCCGATGGTGATCTTCTCCAGCGTGAAGTTCGGCATCAGCCCGCAGATCAACGCCCTGGCGACCCTGATGGTGCTGGTGGTGGCGACCGGCATCTTCGTCGCCAGCATCGTCATGGCCCGCCAGGAACGCCAGCGCAAACGCGACGAGCAGATGGCGATCCAGAACGGCTGACCGAAGTCTGGAGGCCGGCCGGACGTCATGGTCCGGCCGGTCCGCAGATCATGTCGGCACCCCATCCGGCCGCGCAGAGGAGAATTCTGCCGCCATGGATGGCAATTGCCCGTTTCTTTTGCTATGTTGAAGCCATCTGCAACAGCGAAAGAGGCCGTGCCATGCGCGCGCTCCTGTGGTTCCCCTTGTTGAGGCTTGGATTCTTCAGTCCCGTTTCCAGCGCTTATTCGAACACCCGTACGGTCACCGCCCGCCGCGCCCTGCGCCCGCCGTCCGGCGCCTGATCGGCCGCCGACGGCCTTCATGCCGGCCCCCCTCCCGGCATGCCGACGCGATGTCGCGTCCGTTCAAAAGTTCCTCTGCCATAAGGCCAAGTGCCCGCTGCCGTGGACGCGATTGCCAAACGCGCGCTCCCGTGGTTAGGGTGGACCGGGACGGAAAATGTCCCAGTCTTGCGGTTTTGGGACTCGCGGTTTTTAGTCACACGGCCGCCGCGACGGGCAGGGACTTTTAAAAAAGGGTAGGGGGATCGACGCATGACGACACCGAACGCCCCGATGCCGACAGGCCAAGGCTTCCACATGCCCGGCGAATGGGCTCGCCACAGCGGATGCTGGATGGCGTGGCCGTGCCGGCCGGAAACCTGGCCGGAGGGTGCCTTCGACGCCGCGTGCGACGCCTACGCCGAGGTCGCGCAGGCCATCGCCCGCTTCGAGCCGGTGACGATGGTGTGCGACCCGGCGGATGTGGCGGAAGCCTCGCTCGCCTGCGGCCCCGGTATCCAGATTTTGCCGCTGCCGATCAGCGATTCCTGGATTCGCGACACCGGCCCCAGCTTCGTCGTCGATGGCAAGGGTGGGCTGGCCGGCGTCCATTGGGGCTTCAACGCCTGGGGCGGCAATTACGAGGGTTGCGAGAAGGACCGTGAGGTCGGCCGCCTGATCCTCGACCACCTCAAGCTCCCCTGCTTTTCCGCGCCCCTGGTGATGGAGGGCGGCTCCTTCCACGTGGATGGGGAGGGGACGCTGATCACCACCGAACAGTGCCTGCTCAACCCCAACCGCAATCCCGGCCTGTCGCGGGAGGAGATCGAGCGGCAGCTGAAGGACCATCTCGGCGTCGAAACGGTGATCTGGCTGGGGCAGGGCTATCAGGACGACGAGACCGACGGCCACATCGACGAGATCGCGCTGTTCGTGCGCCCCGGCGTGGTGATGGCGATCACCACCGACGATCCGGGCGATCCCAACTTCAAGATCTTCCAGGACAATCTCGACCGGTTGAAGCGCGCCCGCGACGCGAAGGGCCGCGAACTGGAGGTCATCCCGATCCAGCAGCCGGCCCGCCGCGATGTGAACGGCGTGCGCCTGACCTTGTCCTACACCAACCTCTACATCGCCAACGGCGGCATCGTCATGCCGGCCTTCGAGGATCCGGCCGACGACGAGGCCTTCCGCGTCGTCCGCAAGGCCTTCCCCGACCGCGAGGTGGTGCAGATCGCGGCCTTGGACATCGTGCGCGGCGGCGGCGGCATCCACTGCATCACGCAACAGCAGCCGCTTCCCTGAAACCGGCCCCCTGATCCGGCGGCTCAGGCCGCCATGGCGGGGGACGGCCGCAACGCGCGGCGCGCCAGTTCGAACGGGATCAGCCCGACGGCAACCAGCGCCAGCAGCGCGCAGCCGAACTCGACGGTGACGAGGTCGCTGCCGGTGCGGTCGCGGATCAGGCCGGCCAGCATCTGGATGAGCGTCATCAGGATATAGAAGACGGTCATGAACCAGCCCAGCGACCATGCCGTGTCGCCCGGGGCGGAGTGGCGGGCCGGCAGGGCCAGGATGCCGCCGGCCGGCAGGCCAAGGAACAGGCCGGCGATGATGCAGCTCAACATGGGCGGCGCTCCCAGGCTGAAGGCCGTCCCCGCCGCTGCGGCACCCAGCGATCCGACCGCCACCGGCATCAGCGGCCGGCCGCAACGGTCGGTCAGCAGGCCGCCCAGCGGCATGGTGGCCATGGTCACCCAGACGGTCAGGCTGACGGTGCGCGACGCCTCGGTCACCGATATGCCGGTGGAAGCCAGCAGGGCCGGTGCATAGGTCAGGAAAATCACCTGCCCGACATTGTAGGCGGTCCAGATGATGCCGGCCAGGGTGGGAAGGATGCTCTGCCGCCGGGCGATCAGGCGCAGGCTGGGCATGCTCCGCCGCCCTGTGGCGGTGGGCGTGGCGGTGGCGGTGCCGGGGGGCGAGCGATAGGCCAGCGCCACCAGAACCGCCACCGTCAGGCAGACCATAGTCGTCAGATGGCAGGCCCAGCGCCAGGAGGCCGCCTCCGCGATCGCCGGGAACACCGCCAGCGCGACGGCGAGGCCGAACTGCCAGCTGATGAACACGATGGACAGCGCCGTCGACAGGTCGCGGTCACGGAACCATTCGGCCACCATTGCCGACACCAGCACGCTGAGCACCGCGTTGCCGGCCCCGCCGACCAGACGCCCGGCCAGGGCAGTGCCATAATCGTGACTGACCGAGAACAGCGCGCTGCCGCCGGCCAGCAGAAGCAGGCTGAAGACCGCCAGCCGCCTCAGCCCGAACCGGCTGCTCAGCATGCCCGCCGGCAAGGCCAGCACGATGCCCGGCAGCATGAACAGGCCCATCAACTGGCCCATGGCGGCATAGTCGCTGTCCAGATCCACCCGCGCGAACGGCATCACGGCGCCGAGGATCTGGAACTCCAGCGCCATACAGGTGCGGGCGACGAACAGGATGGCAAGAATGAACCAGCGCATGGTCGTCGCGTCCCCCGTCCCCCGTCCACCGTGATTGCCCGCGTCCCCGTGCCGAAGATGCCACCGAAACGCGCCTTGTCCAGCGCCCTTATCGGATCGGTGTGTTCCCGTGCGGAAATGCCTGCGCCTCCTTCAAGCGCGGCGGCAGGGAACGTGGCGGCACGGCCGGTGTTCCTGTCGGGCATTCTCCCATCCGGAAAGCCCGACGATCATGGCCGAGGACACCGCCCGCCGGCTGCAGGCACGCCCCATCGCGGTGACGAAGGCCGCTCCCCCCGTTTCCACCCAGACCATCCTGCTGATCATCACGCTGATCGTGGTGACGCTGTATCTGGCGGCGGACATCCTGATGCCGATTGCCCTGGCGGTGCTGCTCGGCTTCGTGCTGACGCCAATCGTCAGCCGGCTGGAGCGCTGGCGCCTCGGCCGCGTGCCGTCGGTGCTGGCGGTGGTGGTCCTGCTGCTTCTCGCCATCATCGGCTTCGGCGCGGTGGTGGGCAGCCAGCTCGGCGATCTGGCCGACAATCTGCCGACCTATCAGCGCAACATCCACACCAGGATCGAATCCCTGCGCAGCGCCACCACGTCGACCGGTGACCGCGGTGTCATCAAGCAGGCGGCCGAGGCCTTCCGCGATCTCAAACAGGAGCTGGAGAATGCCACCGGCAGCGCGACGCCGGAGCAGCAGGGCACCACCGCCGCGCCGTCGCCGCAGGGCGGCCCCGCCACCCCGCCGCGCCGCGAACCCGTGCCCGTGCGCATCGACCAGTCCGACACCGGCGTGTTCGACCTCGTGCGCCGGTTTCTCGGTCCGGCGATGACACCCATCGCCACAGCCGGCATGGTGCTGGTCTTCACCATCTTCATGCTGCTGAAGCGGGAGGATCTGCGCGACCGCCTGATCCGTCTGGTCGGGTCCGGCGACCTCAGCCGCACGACGGAGGCGATGAACGACGCCGGCGAACGGGTCAGCCGCTATCTGCTGATGCAGGTGGTGGTAAACGTCACCTACGGCCTGCCGATCGGCGTCGGGCTGTGGCTGCTGGGCGTGCCGAACCCGCTGCTGTGGGGATTGATGGCCACGGTGTTGCGCTTCATTCCCTTCCTGGGGCCGGTGATCGCGTCGGCCTTTCCGATTCTGCTGTCTTTCGCGGTCGACACTGGCTGGACCCTGCCGCTTCTGTGCATTGCCCTGTTCGTGGCGGTGGAGCTGTTCTCCAACAATGTGGTGGAGCCCTGGCTCTACGGCACGGCGACCGGCCTGTCGTCCCTCGCCATCATCGTTGCGGCGGTGGTGTGGACGACGCTGTGGGGGCCGGTCGGGCTGCTGCTGGCGACGCCGCTGACCGTCTGTCTGGTGGTGCTGGGGCGCCATGTGCCGCAGCTGCATTTCCTGGAAGTGATGCTGGGCGACCGCCCTGTCCTGCCGGACGAGGCGAAGGTGTACCAGCGCCTGCTCGCCCGCGATCCCACCGAAGCGACGGAGCTTGCCGAGGAGCGGCTCGCCGCATGCAGCCCGGTCGAACTGGCCGACGGCCTGCTGCTTCCCGTCCTGTCGCTGGCCGAGCAGGACCGCCAGCGCGGCACCCTGAACCCGGAGGGCCGGCAGGCGGTGGCCGAGGGCATGGCGAGCCTGCTGGACGAGTTGAGCGACACTGGGGCCCCGGCCGGCGACGCCCCCCATGTGCTCTGTGTCGGCGTCCGCAACAATCTGGACGAGGCGGCGGCCGGGCTTCTGGCCTATCTGCTGACCGGCCGCGGCATCCAGACCGATGTCGTGCCGTGCGAGAAGGTGTCATCGCGCACCATCGCCAGCCTGGGCACCGCCGGGGTGGATGCGGTGGTGCTGTCCTCCCTCAACCCGTCCGCCCTCGGTCACAGCCGGCGGCTGGTGCGCCGCCTGCGCCTGCATTTCGGTCCGCGCGTGCCGATCCTGCTCTGCCTGTGGAGCGCCCATCCGGAAGCCGAGGTGCCGGAGCGCGCCAGTGCCGAGACCGACGCCAGTCTGGTCGCCACCGGCATGGCCGGCGCCCTGGCGCAACTGGAGGAACTGAACATCGGTATGGTTGCGGTGGCCCCCGCTCCCGAGCCGACGTCTCCGCCGCTTTAGGCCGCCGCGGCCCACCGGTTGCGCCCGGCGCGCTTGGCGATGTACAGCGCATCGTCGGCCGCCTGGATGCAGGTATCGGCCGTCCGCCCCTCGCGGTAGGCGGCGACGCCCAGGCTCAGAGTCACGATGATGGCGTGATCCTGATGCGCGATGCGATGGCGGGCGATGATCTCCCGCAGCTTTTCCGCCACCGCTTCGGCCTGGTCCTGATCGGTGTCGGGCAACAGGATCAGGAACTCCTCGCCGCCCCAGCGGGCGCACAGATCGTGCCCGCGCAGGTTCCGCCGAAGGAGGCCGGCGGTTTCCACCAGAACATGGTCGCCGGCGGCATGGCCGAAGGCGTCGTTCACTTCCTTGAAATGGTCGATGTCCAGCATGATGAGCGCGAAGCCGCCACCGCTGCGGCCGACACGGCACAGCTCCGCCTCCAGCCGTTCGATCATCTGACGGCGGTTGGGCAGATCGGTCAGCGGATCGGTCTGCGAGGCGGCGTGCAGCGCCCGCGCCATCTGGCGGGTGTCGGTCTGCATGCGGTCGCTGATCTTGGCGATCTTGGTCAACTGCCGCATCAGCTTCAAATGGTCGTCGGCGAGCGCGCGGAATTCCCCCATCAGCGGATGGGCGGCGTAATCCGGGTTCTCCGCAAGGCGGGCGAGCCAGTCCTGGATCTTCTGCTCCTGCAGCATCATGCCCACCGTTCCCCGCCGCAAGGCCCAGCGCCTGGGCAAACCCGTCACCTGCGCACCCTCAAGCCCGGTGCCAAGCCCGGTGCCGGCGGATTTGGTGTCGCCGGTCATGACGCCTCCTCTGCCACCGGGACCGTGGTGGTCACACGAATCTCGGCCCGCGATACCGGCAGCCGGACGGTGAAGGCCGATCCCCGCCCCAGCTCGCTCGTCACCGAGATGCCGCCGCCGTGGGTGTCCACGATGCAGCGGGCAAGGTGGAGCCCAAGCCCGGCACCGGTCGTCCCGGCGGCGTTGGACGCGCGGAAATACTTGTCGAACAGCCGCGCCGCGTCGGCCGCATTGACGCCGATTCCCTCGTCCGTGATCCGCACCGTGACCTGCCCCTCGCCGGCCGAGAGGTCGACACGGACCGTCCCCCCGTTCGGCGAATATTTGACAGCGTTCTCCAGCAGGTTCGAAAACACAATGGCCAAAAGGTCGCGGTCGCCGGGGATCGGGAGCGGACGGTCGGCGCCATGCAGTTCGACCCGGTGACCGCAGGCCGAAGCACCCACCTCGCCCGCCAGGGCGGTCAGCATCGCCGCAAGGTCGACGGCCATCGGCCGCGCCGCGGCGGTGCCCAGCCGGTCGTTGGTCAGGCAGCGTTCGATCAGGTGCAGCATCCGCTGGACCGCGTTGCGGATCTTTCCCACCCGCGGCATCGCCGAAACCGGCAGCTTCGGCTCAAGCTCCAGCATCTGCGAGGCGCTGTCGATGATCGCCAGCGGCGTGCGGAATTCGTGGCTGACCATCAGCACGAACTGGCGCTGCTGGAGCGCCATCTCCTTGGTCTCGGTCTGGAGGCGGTCGCTGATCTTGGCGATCTTGCGGAACTGGCGCAAAAGCTTGCCGTGCCGTTCCGCCAGCGCTTGGAATTCCGCCAGCAGCGGGTTGTCGGCATTGGCCGGATCCTCGGCCAGCCGCTGAACCCACTGACGAAGCTCCTGTTCCTGCGACCGCATCGTCATCCCGAATGCTCAGTGCGCGATCAGTGCGCCAGAATTTCGAAAGGCAGCGACACGTCCTCGGCAAATTCCTCGGCCATGTCGAGCGCACGGTCATTGTCGCGGTCGTAATGCCAGCGCACCGACACCGTCTGCCCGTTCTGATGGGCGCCGTCCAGCATCTCCAGAACGTCGATCATGCATTTGATGCTGCTGGTGTTGAGATAGCTCAGCCCGATGTCCAGCACCACCGCCGGGGCGGGGGCCTTCAGATACTCCTCCAGCCAGCCGAACACCGGTGCATAGAAGTCGAAGGAATTCTCCGGATAGGATTCCCCTTCGATGCGCAACAGCCCGGCCGCCGGATCGAAATCGATCAGGGGCGAGCAGGAGGTTGCCTCGATCCGTAAACTGTCCATTATGCGTGTTCCGTGATTTCTTATAGCTGGACTTCAAGGCTGAAGAAGAAATAGGCGTCGTCCACGGCGCGCAGCGAGTATTCCAGCGGCCGGGTGGCCTTGCGCGCCATGTCGATCAGCCCCAGTCCGGCGCCGCTGGCGCCCGGCTCGCGCGGCTTGCGCGACTGTTCCTTGTAGACCGCCTTGAGGCCGGCCTTGTCCAGCCCGCGCAGCTTCTCCAGCATCGCCGACAGACCGGGAACGTCGTCCGCCTCCACCAGATTGCCGGAGCTGACGACGTAATGGTCGCCGTCCTTGCCGATCACCACGATGCCGCTGTTGGCCGGGATCGGCCGGCCCAGCGCTTCGCGCGACGCCGTGTAATTGCGGACGTTCTGCGCCTGCTCCACATAGACGGAGAAGACGTCCATGATGGCCGACTTCTCGATCCGCTCATTTTCCAGATGGTTGCGGACCGCCTTGCCCAGCTCCTCGATGACGCTGTGGCTGAAGGGGCCGCTGAAGCAGATCAGCAGCTTCTGCCGCGACAGCAGTTCCTGCAGGTTGAAGAGTTCGTTGCCTTTCATCGTACCTTGACGACCTGCCTTACGGGTGGACGGGTTGGGATGAGGATGCGTCGGCAGCCGAAACCGTCGCGATTGCCGGTGAAACGGTGAAGCCGACCAGAGTGATGTCGTCGCGCTGGGGCCGCTCGCCCTGATGCTCGGCCAGGGCCTGCACGAAGGCGGTCCTGCGCTCGGCCATCGGGATCGCGTCGTGCTCCAGCAGCATGGTGCTGAAGCGGCGGTTGCCGAAGCCGAAGCCGCGGGCGCCGCCGGCCTGATCGAGGAAACCGTCGGTGGTCAGGTAGAAGCTGCGGCCCGGCGCCAGCTCCACCCGGTGGGTGGCGAAGCGGTGGCCGATATCGGAGCGGCGATAGCCCAGGCTCTGCGGATCGCCCTTCACCTCGCCGACCTTGTCAGAGCCGGGATCGACGATGTGCAGGCCGATCCGGCCGCCGGCGAACAGCAGGTCGCCCTGGTCCGGCCGCACCAGGCACAGCCCGATGTCCAGCCCGTTGTCGAAGCGCGGGTTGTCGCGCCCGCGGGCCAGCGCCGCGCGCACCATGCGGTTCAGCCCGCCCAGGATCGCCGCCGGATCGCTGTCCGGCGTTTCCGACAGCACATGGTCGAGGATGGCCGACACCGTCATCGTCATGAAGGCGCCCGGCACGCCATGGCCGGAACAGTCGGCGACGCCGATCAGGAAGCGGCCGTCCTCCAACTCGCGGAAGATGTGGAAATCGCCGCCCACCACATCGCGCGGCCGCCACAGCACGCAGACGCCGTCCAGATGCCGCGCCATCTCGCGCTCGTCGGGCAGGATGGCCGATTGCAGGAGGCTGGCATACTGGATGCTGTCCATCACCTGCCGATTGACGACGGCCAGCTGGTCGTTGGACTGGCGCAGCTCCTCCGTCCGTTCGGCGACGCGCTGTTCCAGCCGCTCGGTATAGTCGTGGACGGTTTCCGCCATATGGTTGAAGGCGACGGTCAACTGGCCGATCTCGTCGGAACGGCTGTTCCGCAGGCGCACGCGGTAGTCGCCGGCCGCGATGGCCCCTGCCGACCGGGTCAGCCGGGCGAGCGGCGCCAGCACCAGCCGGTTCAGCAGAACGCTGATCATGCCGATGACGGCGAGCAGCGAGAAGAAGACAAGGCCGGCCATAGGCGCCAGCGCCGTCAGGGTGGCGCTTTCCGCCTCCTCCAGCGAATAGGTCATGCGCAGCAGGCCGACCATCGTGCGCTCGCCGGTGCTGCCGGACATCACGATCTGCCGTTCGACGGTCGCCAGTTCCGCCCGCCCGGCCGGCCGGTCCAGTTCCACCAGCGGTTCGCCATGACCGCCGCGCCCGCCGGTCGCCGCCCACACCTTGACGCCGCGCACCGCCGGGTCCTCGGCCATCAGGCCACGGATCATCGCCTCCACCGCGCGGGTGTCGAACTCCCACACGGCCTGCCCCATGGCCGAGGCCTGCAGCGTGCCGACCAGGGTCGCGCGGTGGGTCAGGGCGTCGCGCTGCTGCCGGCCGACCAGCACGGATGACACGCCCATGGCGATCAGCCCGACCAGCAGCGTGCAGCCGACGATCATCAGAATGACGCGTGTGAGCAGAGACGATCCGCCGGCGCGGGCGACCTCGTCACCCGATCCACGGGGGCCGGCGCCGCGAAGCGTATAGGATTCGGTGTCGTCCCATCCCGTGACGCTCATCCACATCCTCCTGACCCGGCCGATCGGGGCCTTTGCATCCATGGCGGGTTTCATGCCACCCCCGGCCCGGAGGTTCGGGGGTGCGGTAGTCCCATTTCCATCAGTAAATCCACCCCCGCGTGCAACATGCCGACAGTCATCAAGCCCGCCGGCGGGCGTCATGCGAGTGGCCGATGAGCCTATCCATAGCACGACCGAATTACTCAGTCCTGAAATAACATTTGGCAAAGGGGTGTTCATTGTCGGAGTGGCCGGAAAAATCGGAACGACCGGCAACGGCCGGCGACCAATCCCAACCAAATGCGACGAACTGTGACATACCCCCCTTGCAAGTCGCCGAAGCCTTTGCCGGACGCGGGAATTTCCGTGGACGGCCGCGCCGTCGTCCATGCTACTTTCCGGGACGGACAGCCTCCGGGCTGGCCGCGGCGGTTGCGGCGGACTAGATCTCAGGCTGGCAAGGACGGGGTGCGAAGGATGGCGTTCGGTGTTCGTGCATTCGCTGCCTCCATGGACGTCGCGGCCCGCCTCGCCCTGATCATCGGCGTCGTCTCCGCGGCGCTGCCGGCTGCGGCCCGCCCGGTGACGATCCTGGCGCCGGAACTGCCGCCGATGATGACCGCTGACGGCACCGGGCGCGAGGCGTCCATCATCAAGGAAACCCTGGCCGCCTGCGGGCACGAGGCGCATTTCAAGGTGCTTCCCTTCGGCCGCCACTGGAACGATTATCGCGACGGTGTGCAGGCGGGCGGGCAGGTGGATGCCGTCACCACCGTTCCGGCGGGAATGGAGATGCCGGGGTCCCGCTCCGTCCCCTATATCTTCTACCAGAACGGCGCCTCGGTCCTGAAAGGCAGCGGCCTGACGGTGCGGTCGCTGGCCGATCTGGCGGGCAAGCGGGTCATCACCTTTTCCGGCGCGCCGGACGTGCTGCCCGGCCTGCGCGCCGCGATCCCCAGCTTCGGCGATTTCCGCGAGCGCGCCGACCAGATGGTGCATTCCAACCTGCTGTTCGCCGGCCGGGTGGACGCGGTGCTGGCCGACGGCCTGATCTTCGCCGAATACAACCGCCAGCTTCAGGAAAAGGCGAAATCCGCCGGCGGGTTGCCGTTCGATCCGGCCCAGCCGGTGCAGTTCACCGCCATCTTCCCGCCGACGTCCTACAGCATGGTTTTCCGCGACGAGTCGCTGCGCGCCGACTTCGACCGCTGCTTTGCGGAGTTGAAGGCGAAGGGCCGCGTCGACGCCATCGACCGCGAATGGGTGGCGCGCTATGCCGCGACGGTCGGCGACCGTTACCTGTCCAATCGGTAGGGCAGCGGAACCGATATTGCGCGGCCTCGTTTATTCCATTCGTCCGATAGGGTTTGCGTAACCCGTCCAGGCGTTTAAGATAACCTCATACGAATGTGAATTGGGGGCGTGAGGCGTCGTGGCCCGGATCATTGTGGTCGAGGACGAAGCCGACCTTCGTGACGATCTTGTCGAATATCTCGACCGTTGCGGCTTCGAGGTGCGGGGGGCGTCGCGCGGTGCGGAACTGGACCGGCTGCTGGAGGCAGGGCCGGCCGACGTGATCGTGCTCGACATCAACCTGCCGGACGAGGATGGCTTTTCCGTCGCCCGCCGGATCCGCGCCGGCTCGCCGGCCGCCATCATCATGCTGACGGCACGCTCCAGCCTGATCGACCGCGTCATCGGTTTGGAACTTGGCGCCGACGTCTATCTGGTCAAGCCGGTCGATTTCCGTGAGGTGGAGGCGCAGGTCAAGGCGCTGATGCGCCGGATGCAGAAGGGCGCCGATTCGCCGCCCGCCGCGGACCATGTCCCGGCGCCGCCCGCCGCTCCCGTCGGCGCACCGTCGGCGGACCTGCGCAAGGCGTGGCTGTTCGACGACATCGAATGGCGCATCCAGCCGCCGACCGGCGCCGCCGTGCCGCTGACCGCGACGGAGTACAAGTTCCTCTCGTTGCTGGTCACCGCGCCCGGCGAAGCGGTTAGCCGCCAGGACATCTCCCTTGCGCTGACCGGCCGTGACTGGGACCCCTACAGCCGCTCCATCGACTCGCTGGTCCGCCGCCTGCGCATCAAGGTGGAGGAGCGCAGCGGCTGCGCCTTGCCGGTCCAGGCGGTGCACGGCGTGGGCTATGCCTTCGTCGGCCCGGTGGTGACCAGCGCGGTGGAGGACAGCGCCGGCTGAGGGGGCTTTACCCCGGTCTCGGCACTCGACTCACGGCCCTCCTTCGGCGATGGTAGCGCCCGCAAGGAAGGGACGAGAGACCGCCATGACTGATGCCACCGCCTCCGAGAACACCGCGACCGAAGCCAAGGCCACCTCCGGCGGCGACGGCAGCGGCCTGTATCTGGTCGACGGGTCGGGCTTCATCTTCCGCGCCTTCCACGCGCTGCCGATGCTGACGCGGCCGGACGGCACGCCGGTCAACGCTGTGCTGGGCTTCTCCAACATGCTGCTGAAGCTGCTGGCCGACGCCAAGGCGGAAGCGGTGGCGGTGGTCTTCGACAGCAAGCGGCTGAATTTCCGCAACGAATTCTATCCCGACTACAAGGCCCACCGCCCGGAACCGCCGGAGGAGCTGAAGCCGCAGTTCGCCCTGATCCGCGAGGCGACGGAGGCCTTCTGCCTGCCCTGTCTGGAGCTGGAGGGCTTCGAGGCCGACGACCTGATCGCCACCTACGCCCGTCTGGCGCAGGAGGCCGGCCGTCAGGTCACCATCGTGTCGTCGGACAAGGACCTGATGCAGCTGGTCCGCCCCGGCGTCGGCATGTTCGACCCGATGAAGAACAAGACCATCGGCCCCGACGAGGTGTTCGAGAAGTTCGGCGTCCCGCCGGACAAGGTGGTGGACGTCCAGGCGCTGGCCGGCGACAGCGTCGACAATGTTCCCGGCGTGCCCGGCATCGGCGTGAAGACCGCCGCCCAGCTGATCACCGAATATGGCGACCTGGAAGCCCTGCTGGCCAATGCGGAGAAGATCAAGCAGCCGGCCCGCCGCCAGAAGCTGATCGAGTTCGCCGATCTGGCCCGCGTCTCCCGCCGTCTGGTCCTGCTGGACGATCAGGTGCCGCCGCCCAAGCCGCTGGACGAGCTGCGGGTGCGCGAGCCCGACCACCAGCGTCTGATCGACTTCCTGAAGGCCCAGGGATTCCGCAGCATCGTCTCCCGCGTCGAGATGGAGATGCAGAAGGACGGCCGCATCGCCGACGGGGCCGGCGGCACGCCCGCGTCCGCCCATTCGGCAGCCACCTCCGCGGCAACCTCTCCGGCGCCGGCCGAAGGGGCGGCCGGAGAGGACCGCCCGGCCCGCAAGACGGTGCTGCATGTGCCGGAGGTGCGCTATGAACTGGTGCAGGACGCCGACGCGCTGCGCCGCTGGGTCGAGCGGGCGCGCGAGACCGGCGTGCTGGCGGTCGACACCGAGACCGACAGCCTGACCCCGGCCACCGCCACGCTGGTCGGCGTGTCGCTGTCCACCGAGCCGGGCATCGCCTGCTACATCCCGCTCGCCCATGGCGCCTCGACCGCCGCTGCCGGCCAGCTGGACTTCGACGCCCCGCCGCCGCCCAAGCAGATCCCGACGGCCGAGGCGATGGCGATCCTGAAGGACGTGCTGGAGGACCCGTCGGTCCTCAAAGTCGGCCACAACTTCAAGTTCGACCACCAGCTGTTCGCCCGCAACGGCATCAAGGTCTCGCCGGTGGACGACAGCATGCTGATCTCCTACGTGCTGGAGGGCGGTTCGCACGGCCACGGCATGGACGAGCTGGCGGAGCTGCACCTCGCCTACACGCCGATCCCCTTCAAGGAGGTCTGCGGCACCGGCAAGAACCAGATCACCTTCGACCGCGTGCCGCTGGACAAGGCGCTGGCCTATGCCGCCGAGGATGCCGACATCACGCTGCGCCTGTGGACTCTGCTGAAGCCGCGTCTGGTCGACGACCGCATGGTCACCGTCTATGAGACGCTGGACCGTCCGCTGGTCCCGGTGGTGGCGGACATGGAGCGGGCCGGGGTGCACATCGACAAGAAGGCGCTGTCCGACCTGTCGCAGAGCCTGTCCGTCCGCCTCGCCGAGATCGAGAAGGACGTCCACCTGCTCGCCGGCCAGACCTTCAACATCGGCTCGCCCAAGCAGCTGGGCGAGATCCTGTTCGACACGATGAAGCTCGGCACCGGCAAGAAGGGCAAGACCGGCGCCTATTCCACCGACAGCAGCGTGCTGGAGGAACTGGCGGAGCAGGGGCACACCATCGCCCAGCGCGTGCTCGACTGGCGCCAGCTCGCCAAGCTGAAAAGCACCTATACCGACGCGCTGCAGGAGAAGATCTCGCCCATCACCGGCCGCGTCCACACCGCCTTCGCGCTGGCGGCGACCAACACCGGCCGCCTGTCCTCCACCGACCCCAACCTGCAGAACATCCCGGTGCGGACGGAGGAGGGCAAGAAGATCCGCCGCGCCTTCGTCGCCTCACCCGGCCACAAGCTGCTGAGCGTCGATTACTCGCAGATCGAGCTGCGTCTGGTGGCGGAGATGGCGAACATCCAGGCGTTGAAGGACGCCTTCCGCGACGGGCTGGACATTCACGCCGCCACCGCCGCCCAGGTCTTCGGCATCCCGCTGGAGCAGATGACGCCGGACATCCGCCGCAAGGCCAAGGCGATCAACTTCGGCATCATCTATGGCATCTCCGGCTTCGGCCTCGGCCGCCAGCTCGGCATCGCGCCCGGCGAGGCCAACGCCTTCATCAAGACCTATCTGGAGCGCTTCCACGAGCTGAAGGTGTGGATGGAGTCGACCAAGGCCTTCGCCCGCCAGCACGGCTATGTGGTGACTCTGTTCGGCCGCCGCTGCTACATGCCCGGCATCCAGGAAAAGAACGCCGCCCGCCGCGCCTTCGCCGAGCGTCAGGCGATCAACGCCCCGATCCAGGGGACCGCCGCCGACATCATGAAGCGCGCGATGAACCGCATGCCGGGCGCCCTGGCCGCCGCGGGCAGCAACGCACGGATGCTGCTGCAGGTGCACGACGAACTGCTGTTCGAGGTGCCGGAAGCGGAGGCGGAGGACGCCGCGCGGATCGTGCGCGAGGTGATGGAGGGGGCGGCGACGCTGGGCGTGCCGCTGGTGGCGGAAGCGGGGATTGGGGACAATTGGGAAGAGGCGCACTGAGCAGATTTTTTTAATTTAACTCAAGATCGCCGTCCCCAATGGGGTGGATCGAGGCAGCGCCTCGATCCACCTCTTTGACTGATCAATTCTTAGTTGCTTGATTACAGTATGGGTGAGTTAATGCACAATTTTCTGATGTTCCTCGGCCTCCATCTCGCTTTCTAATAACGTGGTCATAAGAAATTGATTTCCCTGGATCTAAGTAGCCATTACATATCGAGCACTTCATTGATGTAGAGAGTGCGCCTCGGATAAACGCCTCACTTTTTGTATCGTCAGAGAAGTCTACAGATCTGTCCGTAGAAGAGCCAACAACTATTTTTCCGGCTAGTCCCGAGAGTGATACTAGTTCAGCTTCTGTAATTGGCTGCTCAAGCAAAAGAGATTTTACCACACCCTTAAGCATATTGTTGTAGCTCTTAGCTCGTTTGTTGCTGACTTGTTTTTGCATAATTGTGGCAATAAGTTCTTTGTGCTTTATCAGTATGCCTTCGAGATCAGATCTTACCTTAGAAAATTTGACGAAATATTCGGAATCATTATTGTCAAGTTTCTCTGCAAAAAGAGCAAGCGTCCCCATAAACATTGGACCAGAATGCCGGCCGGTTGGACCGTAAAAATAAACAGCTGGATGGAGTCCAAGGCTCCCATTATCGTTGCCAGTTAACCTCTTAATGAGGCGAAGTACTTCTTTAAGTGTATCAACGGTTTCTTCTCCGTCCTTATCATCCGGTAAAGTTTCAATTTTTACTTTCTCGTAGTCAACTCCGCATATTGCGATCTGCACAACCTCTATTAGCACCTGCAATGCATCGCGCACCCCCTTTGGTCCACCCAAAGGTAGATCAAGTGTCTTTACGGGGCTTTTTATTTCAGGATCAAACAGAAGAGTGTGGATCTCTTTTGCTGTGTTCTCGATGCGTTCAGCTGTTTCAATTGGGAACAAAGACCAATATCTATGTCCTTTCCCTGCTCGGATGATAGCTCTTGCTGCAATGGGGATAGGCTTTCGTCTATTTTTTAATAGTAACTCTTCAATGCGATCCAGCGGGGTGCCGTTAGTATTTATTTTGAAAAATGAACTTTCAGCTTTATCTGCATCTCCCTTAACCCATTGAATCGGAAGTCCTCGGGAGACAATTGCATTTAATTTTTTTCGCTCTGTTGGATCTATTACCTGAGCATTACGAGATTCAAAATGTTTCCAGCTGCCAATTCTTCTGTTTACCAGCTGCCGTGTTCTATCGGCAATACTCCTTTGTTCTTGTGAAATTTGATAGCCAAAATACTCCTGCGAGAGTGGCCCATCGCCATAATCATCTTCAACCCATGCCCTCAATGCGCTTAAGCGGTGGCCCCCATCAATCACGAAAAGGTAAGTGGGGGACTGCCATAAAATTACAGACGGTATTAGATCTCCGCTAACAAAGCATTCTAATAAAGATACCACCTGCTCTGGTCCCCAATGATTAGTTTCTCGTTGAAAATCCGGTTTACGAAGATTGGGGCCAATGAGGCCTCCTTTGGTAAAATCTCTTAAAGATATTGTGGAAACGTTTTCAAATCCCTCAGGTTCTGCATCAGACATAGCAAAATCTTCACGCTTTATCATAGCATCAAGATTGACAAGTTTGGAGCGTACTGCCATTATGAATCTCTCTTAAAAAGAGTAGGATGCGGATGGTTAAGTCGATTTTGTACTAAATTTTTGATCGACGCGCAATAATGTAGTGCTTCAGCCAATTTGTTCTCTCACAAAGGCAGCGTTGGTAAGTTGGGCTGAGCTTGCCCTGATTCCCGCCTGCTTTTGTAGTTGGACCACTCCCCTCAGCTAACCTCCATACCCTCATCCGCCACGATCCGCACCGGCACTCCCTTCGCGGCCGGCGTCTTCGACGCCTCGTCGTGATACCACAGCGGGATCAGCGGGTTCATCTCCGGGTAATACGCCCCGACGCAGCCGCGCGGCAGGTGGAAGGGTGTCACCGTCAACCCGCCCACCCGGCGGTCGACATCGTCGCCGGCATCGCTCGCCAGCGCCACCACCTGACCCTCGCGCAACCCTGCGGCGGCGATGTCCAGCGGGTTCATCAGCAGCACGTCGCGGGTACCCTCGATCCCGCGCAGGCGGTCGGAATAGCCGTAGATCGTCGTGTTGAACTGGTCGTTCGACCGCATCGTCATCAGCCGCCAGCGGCCCGGCGCATCCTCGAAACCGATGGCGCGCAGGCGGCCCGGCGGGGTGAAGTGGGCCTTGCCGGACTCGGTCTTCCAGATCCGCTCGCGCGCCGGGTTACCGCGGTAGAAGCCGCCGGGGGTGAAGACCCGCTCGTTGAAGCGGTGGAACTGGTCGGGATAGGTCTTCTCGATCAGCGCGCGGATGCGGCGGTAATCGGCCACCCACGCGTCCCACGTCACCTTCGGGTTGGGCGGCAGGGTCGCCTTGGCCATACCGGCGACGATGGCGACCTCCGACTTCAGATGCGGGCTGGCCGGTGTGTTGTTGCCGAGCGAGCCGTGGATGCAGCTCAGGCTGTCCTCCATCGTCACCGCCTGCGCGCCGCTCTCCTGCACGTCCTCCTCCGACCGGCCGAGGCAGGGCAGCAGATAGGCGACCTCGCCATTGATCAGGTGGCTGCGGTTCAGCTTGGTGGCGATCTGCACGGTCAGGCGCATGCGGGTCCAGGCCGCCTCCATCCGCTCGCGCTCGGGGATGGCGCGGACGAAGTTGCCGCCGAGGCCGATGAAGGCCTTCACCTCGCCCGACAGGATCTTCTCGCAGGCCTTGACGGTGGTCAGCCCCTCCTTGCGCGGCGGTTCGAAGCCGAACTGGTCGGCCAGCCGGTCGAGCGGCACCAGTTCCGGCTTTTCCGAGATGCCGACGGTGCGCTGGCCCTGGACGTTGGAATGGCCGCGCACCGGGGAAATGCCGGCGCCGTCGCGGCCGATGTTGCCCTTCAGCAGCCACAGATTGACCAGCGCCGCCAGCGTCTCCGACCCGTGCACCTGCTGGGTCAGGCCCATGCCGTACATGGCGATGGAGCGGTCGGCCTCGACATAGATGTCGGCGGCCTGCTTCAGGTCGGCGCGGGTCAGGCCGGATTCCTCCTCGATCTCCTCCCAGCCGATGGCGGTCACCTGCGCCTTCATCTCCTCGAAGCCAACGGTGTGCTGGGCGATGAAGTCCTGGTCGAGGACATGCTTGCCCGTCCTCTGCCGCTCCTCCTCCGCCGCCAGCACATGCTTGATCAGGCCGGTGATCGCCGCGATGTCGCCGCCGGCCTTCACCTGGAAATACAGCGTGGAGATTTGCGTTTCCTTGCCGGTCAGCATCTCCAGCGGGCTTTGCGGGTTGCGGAAGCTCTCCAGCCCCTTTTCCCGCACCGGGTTGAAGGTGACGATCTTCGCCCCGCGCTTCACCGCCTCCTGCAACGGATGGAGCAGGCGGGGGCTGTTCGACCCGGTGTTCTGGCCGAAGAAGAAGATGGCGTTGCAGCTGTCGAAATCGTCCAGCACGCAGGTGCCGACCGGCGAGCCGATGACCTTCTTCAGCCCGACCGAGGTCGTCTCGTGGCACATGTTGGAGCTGTCGGGCAGATTGTTGTGCCCATAGAGCCGCGCGAACAGCGCATAGAGATATGACGTCTCCAGGCTGGCGCGGCCCGACGAATAGAACACCGCCTGTTCCGGATCGATGGCGCGCAGCTCCGCCCCGATGGCGGCGAAGGCCTCGTCCCAGCCGCAGGGCACATAGCGGTCGCTTGCCCGGTCATAGCGCATGGGGTGGGTCAGCCGCCCCTGCTGTTCCAGGTCGTAATCCTTCCAGCCCTTCAACTCGGTGACCGTGTGCTCTGCGAAGAAGTCGGGCGTGCAGCGCCGGCTGGTCAGTTCCCAGATCGTCGCCTTGGCGCCATTCTCGCAGAACTCGAAGGTGTGCGGCTTGGCCGGCTTGGCCCAGGCGCAGGACACGCACATGAAGCCGCCGGGCTTGTTCTGCCGGCGCAGCGTGTCGAGCACGGCGGGGGTCGGCCGCTCCTCCCCCATGATGCGGGCCATCGACCCGACCGATCCCCAGCCGCCGGCCGGACCGTCGTAATGCGGGGTGTCGTCGTCGTCCGACAGTCCGTCGATGCTCATGGGATGCGTCTCTTGCTGCTTGCGGGGCATGTCTTGCAGGGGGGCTGCCTGCGTCCGTCTCCAGTCCAACCCTTCGGAGGCGATCCGGTTCCGGCCCATTTCTCCATCGCCTTGCCCGGTGCCTCCTTCATGCTTCGGGGCTGAAGACAACCGGTTTCGGAAGGATCGCTTTCGGCAAGACTGTTCCGGCCGCACCATGGCTTGTCGCTGCAGCGCGAACGGCATCCAAATACCCGACCAGATGTCCGAAGTCATATAACCGAAACGACTTCGCATCCTGACAGTTAACGGGATATATTAGAAGCTGGTGTTCTGAGTCGACATCATGAACCCCGGACCGCCGGTCTTGAAGTGGACTGCATTGCCATGTCGAATGTACAGGGGTTGCGGGATTCCAAAGCCTGGCCGCTGGTGATCCAACTGATCTGGGACCGGCTGGATCAGGCGGTCATCATTACCGACCGGGCTCTTGCCGCGCCCGGCCCGACCATCCGCTATGTCAACCGGGCCTTCACCCGCCTCACCGGCTATCGCGCGGATGAGGTGATCGGCCGGTCGCCCCGCATGCTGCAGTGCGGGCGCACCGACAAGCCGGCGTCCGCCGCCATCATGCGCGACCTGCGGGACGGCCGGTTCGCCCGCGGTACCCTGGTCAACCGGCGCAAGGACGGCAGCGAATATCTGTGCTCCATGGTCATCGCCCCGCTGATCGGACCCAGCGGCGAGACCGAGCATTTCATCTGCGTCGCCGACGAGTTGAAGAAGGATCGGTCGTCATCGGCCTTCCAGCGCCTTTACGACGAACTTGAGCGGGCGCAGACGCTGATCGAAGATCTGGAAGGCTGGCAGACGGAGGCGGACTCCGTGTTCGCACGCCAGCGCTGCGAGTTGAACGCCTTGACCGTGCGGCACGACGCAACCCTTCTGCAACTGGATCAGGTGCAGGAACGTCTGGCACTGCGCGAGAGCGCATTGGATCGGTTCAGCAAGGCTTCCAACGAGTCGAGTACCGAACTGCGAGCCTCCCGGGAAGAGCTGCGCGTCATAGGCGAAGAACTGCGCCTCTCGCTGAAGCAGGTCGAGGAAGCCAACGCCCATCTCGCCGAATCCAACGAGGAACTGCAACGTCTCCGTGCGGCCGATGCCGCCAAGCTCCGGCTTCTCGGCTCGGCCAGCCATGACCTGCGCCAGCCGGTGATGTCGATGGGGCTGTTCCTGGACGTGCTGCGTCATCGGCTCGGCGATGCCGAACGGCCGATCCTGGGCGGGCTTCTGGCGGCGCATCTGTCGATCCGTACCCTGCTGGACGGCATGCTGGACACCGCACGGCTCGATGCCGGGGCGCTTGAACCGGCCATCGAGCCGGTGCCGATGCCGGTCATGTTCGAAAGCATCTCAGGCGAGTTCGCCATACAGGCGGAGATGCGGGGGATCCGCTTCCGTGTCGTCCCCTGTCATGCCGAGGTGCTCAGCGATGCGCAGCTTCTGGAGCGTATCCTGCGCAACCTTCTCGCGAATGCGCTGAAATACACCGCTTCGGGAACCATCCTGCTGGGCTGCCGCCGCTGCCGCGACGCGCAGGGGCGGCTCTGTCTGCGCATCGAGGTGTGGGACAGCGGCCCCGGCATCGAGGAGGCCAACCAGGCCGCCATCTTCGAAGAATTCCGGCAACTCGACACCACCAGTCGCGACCAGCGGCGCGGGGTCGGGCTCGGCCTCGCGATCGTCTCGCGGCTGGCCCGGCAACTCGGCCATCGGATCGGGCTGCGGTCCTGTCCGGGGCGGGGGTCGGTCTTCTCGGTCATGGTGCCGCTTGTGCAGCAGTCCGGTGATCGTAGGAAGCGGAGGCAAGGCATCCGCGGAAGGCGGCGCAGCACCGCTGGAAACCGTAGCCGATGAAGGTCGTACCACCTTCGGTTTGATTACTCCTCAGCCCCTTGCGCCTTGAGGACAGCCGGATGGGGTGGTTCATCCGCGCTGTCATTTGGCCCTACTCTCGCTAAGGAGACCCACCAATCCGGTGGGAGATGACACCTGAATCCAGCTGAGAAGAGGAACAAACGTGGATCATCATGGGCAGCACGCTCAAGGCTCTCTGGAGCAGGACATGGTGTCTGACCGCCGGACCCCCTCCGACGATCCCCTCAAATTCCTGATTGTCGACGATCATGCGCTTGTCCGTTACGGCCTGTCGCTGGCCCTGCGGCAACGGTATGAGCATGTCGCGGTCGTGGAAGCGGGATCGCTGGCCGAGGCCGTGCGCAAGGTGCGCTCCGAACCGGACCTCACCGCCATCCTCTACGACCTCCAGATGGGCGACAGCGACGAGCACAGCGGCCTGACCGACATGCTGAAGGCGGCCGGAGACGTGCCGCTGATCGTCGTCTCCGGAACGACCGACGGCAACGTCATCGCGTCCTGCATCCGTGCCGGCGCGCGCGGCTTCGTCCACAAGGGCTGTGAGGGCGGGGTGCTCGACCAGGCGCTGCCCATCGTGCTGGAGGGCGGAATCTTCGCCCCGGCGCCGCCGAAGCCGCCCGACGGCCGGCCGGTCCGCATCGCCCTGGCCTCCGCCGCCGCTCCGCTCCGCAGCGAAAGCGAAGCGGTCAGCGGCCTGACCGAGCGTCAGCGCGAAGTGTTGCGCCTTCTGCTGGAAGGCCGGTCGAACAAGGAGATCGCCCGCTCGCTGGGCGTGCTGGAGGGCACCATCAAGGTGCATCTGCGCACGGTGATGCAGCGGCTGGGCGTACGCAACCGCACCCAGCTGGCGCTGGCCACCATGAAGGCGGGGATCGCGCTGTCGTCCTGAGTGGGTTTGCCGGTCGGTATTGCCGGCCGGGCCTATTGCGGCGTCGGACCGATGCCGCGCTGCTGGGCGGCGTCCAGCAGGCTGACCAGTTCGCCCGACACCCACCAGCGGCAGCGGCGGCGTTCCTCGGTCGCGACGGTGACGACGCGCTCGATCAGCCTGCTTTCCGCGGTGTTCAGTTCGCGGCCGTCGCGCAGCGCCCGCTCGGCGATGGCCAGCAGCGTCTTGTCGATGGCGGTCACCTCGATGGGATAGCCGGTTTCTTCCGCCAGTTCGCACAGCTCGGCCATGGCCGACAGCGCATCCTCCCGGCCATAGGCGCCGATCTGCCGGAACAGGCCGGCCAGATGCTCGCCGATCGCCGTCAGCCAGGGGTTGGTGGAAGCGGCGATGCCGCGGCGGCGAAGCCGGTGGTTGAAGCCGTTGATGAAGCGCACCGGGTCGATCAGCGGCCGGGCCGAGCTGCTGGCGTTCAGCGTCAGCAGGCGGTGGCTCAGCACCGGCACCACCTCTCCCTCCACCAGCCCGGTCACCCGGCCGACGGCAGCGGACACCGCCGCCCAGTTGCGCCCCCCGCGCTCGACGCCGAAGCCCTGAAGCGCGTCGTACCAGCGGAAGGCGCGCTCCTGCAGCCGGTCCACCGTCTCGCCGGCGGTCAGCTGCGGCGGGGCGGAGCGGCCGAGATGCAGGTCCTCCAGCTTCTGGCGCAGGCATTGCCAGGCGAACTGCACATGCCCGACCGCCGCCTCGACCAGAGCCGGGTTGGGCGACAGGCCGTGGAGCGCCAGCGCCTGATCGGGATCGCGCGATCCGTTCAGCAGGGCCAGGGCGTAGTGCATCGCACCGTCCGCCCCACCACCCGTGGCGGCGCCGCGCTCCGCCATCTCCGACACCATGTGCAGGATGCCGATGGTGTCGCGTGGACGGACGGCGCCCTTCCACAGCGGCGCATGCTCCAGCATGGCGTCCAGCATCGCCAGATCGCCGAACGACAGTGGCGCCACGCCGGCCAGTCCGCGCTTGCGCAGCAGGGTGATCCGCTCTGCGTTGGCGGTCGCCAGCAGCGGTCCGGCCACGCCACGCCGGCGCAGGATTTCCAGCGAATGGATGCGAAGCTCCTCCGCCCACTCCGCGGCGGCGGGGGAGGCGAGGACGGCGTCGAGCGGATGTTCGCTGGCGCGGTCGGCGATGTCGGCCTGGACCCGCCCGGCAAGGTCACGCAGATGCGGCAGCAGGGCGAACCACCAGGCGCTGGCGTCGACCACATGCATGCAGCCGGGCGGCCGGCTTTCCGCCAGCATCAGCGCATCGGTGCGCAGCATCACCGGGTCGAACCAGCCGGTCCAGATGCGCCGGGCATGTTCGGTGCGCGGGCCGTTCAGCATGGCGACGATCAGGCGGCCGACCTCCACCGTCATCTGGTCGTCTTCCAGATGGCCTGCCTGCACCAGTTCGAACAGCTTGGACTTCTGCGCCCGGTCCAGCGGGGCCAGGATCGCCTTGACCTTGTCGAGGCTGACGGCTGCCGGATCCGGTTCCACCGCGTGGAGCGGCACGGTCTGAAGGGAGGCGCTGCGGTTGGGGCGGCCGGCCATGGCGTTCACGGGCGCTGCTGAGTCGCGGCAATTTTAGGTACTGGCACCAATGATTGCTACTGGTATGTCGTGACATATTCTGTCGAGCTGTGTCGGAGCTGTTCCACGCTTGCGGTTTGCCGCTTTTCGCCACCGGCAGCAGGCACATGAAACGAGATGTATCAAATGCAGCCTAAATTTATTTCATTTAAGCGCTAAATCGCACCTTCACACCCGACGATCGTAGACCCATTATTCGGGTAGGCCACGCGTCCAGCATCAAGGCGCCCCGATGATTCCCCAGAAGCTTGCCGACACGAACCCCAGGTTGTTTCCCGTCATGACCCAAGTCGACACCCGGAAGGCCGAACAGGTGGTGGACGACTTCGTCGCCCGTCTCGCCGCGGCGGGCCTGCCCGATGGAGAGCGCGCCGAGGTCTACGAGGCGGCGCTGAAGCGCCTGATGGGCCACCTGATCGAGCAGGAAGGCTGGCTGGCCGAGGAATTCACCGCCGCCGCCCGGTCGCTCGGCGCCTACTGACCGCTCGCGCTATCCATCGGCCGCCCGTCCTAGCCAGGACCGGCGGCCTTTTTGCGTTTGTGGGGGGAGGGTGGCCAATCTCCCTCTCCCCCCGGGGAGAGGGTCGGGGTGAGGGGGGATGCACCGCGTGACTATTCCAAAAATCCTCGCCGCGCCTCCCCCTCACCCTAACCCTCTCCCCGGGGGGGAGAGGGGACTTCTCACCGTTCGTTGAAGCTGTCGGACAGGGCGAAGTAGATCGGTTTCAGCAGATATTCCAGCAGCGACCGCTCGCCGGTGGGCATCTCCACCTGGGTGGTCATGCCGGGCAGAACCGGGTGCTGGACGTCGTCGCGGCCGACATGGTTGCGGCTGAGCGCCACGACCGCCTTGTAGTAGGGGCGCTTCTGCTCGTCCAGGAAGGTGGAGGCGGAGATGCGCTGCAGCGTGCCGGTGATGGCGCCGTAGCGGGCGAAGTCGTAGGTCAGCACCTTCACCGTCGCCTCCTGCCCGACCTGGAGATGGCCGACGTCGCGCGGGGTGACGTGCGCCTCCACCGTCATCTCGTGGTCGACCGGGACGATCTGCATCAGCACGCCGCCTTCCGGCACCACGGCGCCGATGGTGTTGACCCGCAGATCCTGCACCAGCCCGCGCACCGGCGACGGCACGGTCAGCCGCTCGGCGCGATCGTCCAGCTTGGCGCGGGCCTCGCGCAGTTGGGCGATCTCGGCGGTGACGGTGCCCATCTCGGTCACGGCGTCCTGCGACAGCTTGGCCGACTGGTCGAGGATGCGGTTGCCGGCCTCGGTGATCGCCTGCTGGGTGGCGATGATCTGGCCCTCGATCCGCCGCTGCTCGCCCATCAGGCGCGACTGCTCGCGCTGGGTTTCCAGCGATTGCAGCTTCGACGACAGGCCCATGGATTCCAGCCTGTTGCGGATGTCGACCGATCCGGTGATGAAGGTGATCTGGTCCTTGATGTTGGCCAGCTGCCCTTCGTACAGCGCCAGTTCGGCCTCGCGCTGCGACACCTGGGCCTGCAGCACGGCGATGGCGGTGTCGCGGGCCTTGCGCTGGGTGTCGTAGATCAGGCGCTGGTCGGCGATCTGCGCCTCGGCCTGGGGTGTGTCGGGGCCGGAGACGCGGGCGAAATCGGGCTCCCGCCCGGCGGCGAAGGCGCGCAGCCGCTCCGCCCGCAGCTCCAGCGTCAGCAGGCGGGCGTTCATCTGCTCGCGCTCGGCCTGGACCTGCTTGGGATCGAAGACGATCAGCGGCTGGCCGGCCTCGACCAGATCGCCCTCCTTGACCAGGATGGCCGACACGATGCCGCCTTCCAGATGCTGGACGACCTGGGAGTTGCCGGACGGCACCACCTGCCCGGCGGTGACGACGGCCTCCTTGACTGGCATCAGCGTGGCCCAGGTCAGCAATGCTGCCAGCAGCAGGACCAGCACGAGGATGGTCGCACGGACCAGCGACAGCGTCGCATCGTCGGCGCTGAGCGATTTGCCGGTGGGGCGGGCGAGGTCTGAAGCGGCCATCTGCGGATCACATCGAAAGCGAAAGAGGAAGGGGAAATCGAAGAGGAAGGATCGAAACGGGTCAGCGTTGCGGCGTGGCGGCGACGCCGGGCGGGCGTTGCAGCCCGATCCCGCCCAGCAGCGCCCCGGCGATGCCGTTGGCTACGCTGCTGCCACCCCCCGGACCAACCGGTCGGGGACCGGGCAGGCCGCCGGCCGGGTTGGCGGGTGCGATCATGCCGGCATCCATGGTCAGTACCGTGTCGGCCAGCGTCAGATGGCTCGGCCGGTGGGTGACCAGGAAGATGGTGCTGTGGCCGCGCAGCGCGGCCAGCGCCGCGTGCAGGGCCTTGTCCCCCTCGAAATCCAGCCGGCTGGCCGGCTCGTCCAGCAGCAGGATGCGCGGACGGCGGATATAGGCGCGGGCCAGGCAGATCTTCTGCGTCAGGCTGGGTGACAGGCGCAGCGACTGGTTGTCGCCGATGCGGGTGTCCAGCCCCCGCGGCAGCGCCTCCACCTCGTCCAGCGCGCCGGCCAGCGACAGCGCCCAGCGCAGCTCCGCCTCGTCGGCGGTCTGGTCGGCGAAGCGCAGGTTCTGGGCGATGGTGCCGTAGAACAGCGAGCTGGCCTGCGGCACATAGCCGATGGACTTGCGCAGGTCGACCGGGTCCATCTGGCGGATGTCGACGCCGTCGATCCGCACGTTGCCGGCCTGCGGCGCATAGAGCCCCAGCATCACCTTCAGCAGCGACGACTTGCCGGCGCCGTCCGAACCGACGATGGCGACGATCTGCCCCGGCTTGACGGTGAAGGTCACGCCGACCAGCGCCGGATCGGCGTCGTTGCGATAGCGCAGCGAGACGCGGGAGAAGGAGACCTCGCCCTTCAGCTTGCGCGGCTGCAGGGTGGCGCAGCGCGGCTCGCGTTCCGGCCGGATGTTCATCAGGCCGTTGATCTGGCGGGCGTTGGCGCGCAGCTGCTCGATGCGCGGCAGCATGGAGACGGCGGTCTGCAGCGGCACCATCACCCGCCACAGCAGCATCATCGACGCCATCAGCGCGCCCGGCGTCATGGCGCCGGCGAAGACCTGCAAGGCGCCGACGCCGACGGTGGCGAGCCCGGCGATCGGCACCACCAGCCCGGCCAGCGCCGCATGAGTAGCCGACAGGTTGGCGGCGGTGTGGCCCGACCGGGCGGTGCGGGCCGACAGCCGGTCATAGCGGTCGCGCCAGTGGGCCAGCCCGCCGATGGCGCGCAGGGCCGGCATCTTGGCGACCATCTCGACGAAGAATTCCTGCCGTTCGGTGTCGGCCCGCGCGGTGGTGCCGGTGCGGGCGCGCACCAGCGGGTGGACGGCGGCGCCGATGGCGGCGGTCACCAGCACGGCGGCCAGCGGCACCAGCGCCAGCGGCCCGCCCAGCATGGCCATCACTCCCAGATAGAACAGGGCGAAGGGCACGTCGAACAAGGCCGCGACCTGCCCCTGGCTGATGAAGTCGCGGATCGACTCCAGATCCTTCACCCGGGCGATCTGCGTGCCGATGGCGGCGCGCTCGCTCAACCCCACCGGCAGCATCAGGATGCGCTCGATGGTGGCGTTGCTGATGCTGCGGGCGATGCGCGACCCGGCATGGGCCAGCGCCCGGCCGCGGATCTGGCGCAGGGCGAAATCGCCGGCGATCACCAGGAACGCGCCGACGGCGATGGTCGCCAGCGTGTCGAAGGATCCGGTGCCGATGACCTTGTCGTAGATCGCCATGGTGAAGAGCGGCGCGGCGACGGACAGCAGGTTGATGACCGCGCTCAGCCCCAGCACGGCCCACAGCAGCGGCAGATAGGCATGGATGACCGTGCCGACCCAGTTCTGGTTGCCGGCGCCGGCCGCCGCCTCCAGCGGGGTGAAGACATAGGCGGTGCCCTTGCCGAAATTCAGCAACACCGTCTCGCGCGACCGGCCGCTGAAGGCGGTGACGCCGTCGGCGTCGGCGGACAGCAGGGTGTAGATGCCGCCGTCGCGGGCACGGAACAGGCAGGGCAGCAGCGACGGCTCCGGCCGGCCGAGATCGAAGCGCAGGCTGCGCCCGTCGAAATGCAGGCGCTGGAGAACGTCGCACAGCTCCTCCACCGTCTGCACCTCGGAGAAGTGGGGCAGTGCCTCCGCCAGCGTCTGCGGCGCGCCGCGCCAGCCCAGCGCGTCCAGCAGCGGGACCATGCAGGCGCCGACCGCCGAGGCTTCGGCCAGCCGGCGGCGCAGGATGTCGCCATCGTCACGGGCGGCGCGGATCGGCTCCGCGGCGGTCCTGGCCTCCGCCTCGGCCGCCGGGGCGGAGGCGGTGACCAGGGCTGGCTGCACGCCGACGCTTCCGGCATCCGGGTTGCGGGTGACGGCATGGCCGTCGACGATCTGCACCACCCGGTCGGCCAGCGACAGCAGCGACGGACGGCTGGTGACCAGCAGGATGGTGACGCTGCCGCGCAGCTCGTCCAGCGCGCGGCGGAACGCCTTGTCGGACTCGACGTCGAGGGAGGAGTTCGGCTCGTCCAGCAGCAGCACGGCCGGTTCGCGCACCAGCGCGCGGGCAAGGCAGATCAACTGGCGGGCGCCGCGTGGCAGCGCCTCCTGCGAGGCGTCGCCGACGATGGTCTCATAGCCCTGCGGCAGGCTGGCGATGCGGCGGTCGAGGCCCAGCCGGCGGCAGACCTCCATCGCCAGATCGGCCCGGCCGGGGTCGAACAGGGTCAGGTTCTGCAGGATGGTGCCTTTGAACAGCTCCGGATGCTCGCCGACATAGACGACGCCGCCGATGCCGATCATGGCATCGGCCTCGGTCAAGGCGCGCACGCCGACCCGCACCTCGCCCGAACTCGGCCGCAGCACGCCCAGGATCAGGCGCAGCAGCGTGGTCTTGCCCGAACTGTTGGTCGCCACCACGCCCAGGAACTCGCCCGGCCCGACGCTCAGCGACAGGCCGCTCAGGATCTCCGGCCCGCGATCGTAGGCGAAGCGGACCTTGTCCATCTCGATGGAGCCGGGGGCCAGCGGCATGGTGACCGCGCCCTCGGACGTGCCGCCCGCGCCGGTCTTACCCGGCTGCGCCGCGGCACCGTCAACTCCGACCTCCAGCAGGACATGGCCGATGCGGCGCAGGGCCAGCGACACCGACTGGTAGCGGACCCAGCGGTCGAACAAGGCCTGCACCGGCTGCACGCAGCGTCCGGCCAGCATCGAACAGGCGGTGAGCACGCCGGTGGTCATCGCCCCGTCGATCACCGAAACGCTGCCCAGGATCACCACCAGCATCATCGTCGCCTGCGCCAGCGTGGCGGCGACGACCGAGGCCGTGCCGCTGAGCCGCGCGACGGTGAAATCCTCCTCGCTGCAGCCCTGCTGCAGGCGTTCGTGGCGGCGCAGCAGACCGGCCTCGGCCCCCAGCCCCTTCACGGTATGGACGCCGGCCAGCACCTCGCTGATGAAGTTCAGGCGCCGTTCCTCCAGCGTGTGGCGGCTTTCCAGCGCCCGGCGCATCCGCCGGCCCAGCATGGCGCCGACGATCAGGAACAGCGCCAGCACCGCCACCGGGATCACCGCCAGCCAGCCGGCCAGCAGGGCGATCAGCCCCAGGTAGAGAACGGCGAAGGGAATGTCGATGGCCGACTGCAGCGCCTGGCCCGAATAGAATTCCCGCACCATCTTGATGGCGCGGTAGACCTCGAAATGGGTGCCGATCCCCTGTTGGGAAAAGGCGTTCAGCGGCATGTGCATCAGCCGGTCGATCAGCGACGCGCTCGACCGATGCTCGATCCTGGCGCCCATCCAGGTGGTCAGCGCCGAGCGCGCGACGCGCAGGATCGCCTCCATCACCGCCGCCGCCCCGCAGCCGAGGCCGAGCAGAAGCATGGTGCCGTACGACTCGTTCGGCAGGATGCGGTCGTAGACGTGCAGCAGCGTGACCGGCAGCGCCAGCGCGAAGATGTTCAGCGCGAAGGACGCCAGGACCAGCATCGCCCGGTCGCGGCGCGGCCCCAGCATGCCGGACAGCAGGCGTCGGGCCGCCTTTTCGGCCGCCCGGTCGCTGCCGGAGGACGCATTTGCCGCGGCGGTACGCGGTGCGGTGCGGATGGTGGACGGGGCTGCGGACTGCAAGACGACCAACCTGTTCACGGAGTTAACCGGGCGCTAATCAACACCACAATTGCTAGTGATAGGTAAATCCGCGAATAGCAACAAAAGGCAACCGAGTGACAAAATGTGTTAGGCGCACCCCTTTCGAACCTGCGTGAAAGGGGAAAGAAACCATGTGTTTTCAATGGTCTCCACCAGCTTCGCACCGCTGCGGCAGAACCCGCGCGAGGGTCGTCCCACCACGCAAGCTGTTGAAACTCATCACAGGATGTCTCTTATCACAAGCAAGTCAGGGCGCTAGAACCTAGGGTCGTGACGAGTGGCGTGGTGCGACTTCGCATCCCTCTTATGGAGCGGTCCGATGGCTGAGGAAGCGGTTCAAGGCAATGTCCCGGCGGTCGACGATCGTCAGATCCTGGACGATCTGACCCTCCTGCAGCAGGTTGACGGCACCCGGCTGGGTGGCGTCATCCACGAGGCGAGCGCCGTCCAACTGCAGCGGCCCGACGACACGCTGGGCTATGTCCAGACCGACTACCGCGGCGCCGAGGATCTGATGGTCGGCGGCGCGGTGCAGACCGGCACCGTCGTCGGCGAATCCGTGGCGGTCGCCTCCGACCGGGCGGTGAACGCACTGCTTCTGAACGGCGATGTCCTGCGCACCGAAGGCACCCGCGGCTCCGGCCCGGCCGGCCCCGAAGGATCGGGCCTGTCGGCGGGGGAGAGCCGCGAGGCCACCGGCAGCGCGGTGGAGCGGGCGGAACTGCTGTCAAACGCGCGCACGACGACCACCTATACCGAACTCGCCGTCGCGCTGCCGGAAATCCCCGTGCCCGAGACGCCCGATCAGGTGATCGACGACGGAACCGTACCCAACGCCGACCCCGTCACCTTTCTGGACGCCGCGACCGCCGCGCCCGACCTTACCGCCGCTGCCACCACCACCACCACCACGCCGGCGCCGGTGTCGGACACGCCCAGCCTCACGGTGAACGGCGTGTCGGGCGACGAGGACACGGCCATCGCCCTGAACATCGCCGCCGCCCTGACCGACACCGGCGGGACGGAGGTGCTGGCCGTCACCCTGTCCGGCATTCCGGACGGGGCGGTGCTGCGCGACGGGTCCGGCGCGGTGCTGACGGTGGTGAACGGCAGCATCGTGCTGACCTCCTCGCAGATTCCCGGCCTGACGCTGACCCCGCCGCCCAACAGTGGCGACAGCTTCTCCCTGACCGTGACCGCCACCAGCACCGACGGCAGCGCCACCCCCAACAGCGTCACCACCACGCTGCCGGTCACCGTCAATCCGGTCTCCGACACGCCGACGCTCGGCGTCGCGGCGGTGACGGGGGCGGAGGATACGCCGATCCCGCTGACGATCAGCCCGGCCCTGACCGACACCGACGGATCGGAGACGCTGAGCGTTACCATCGGCGGCATCCCGGACGGGGCGGTACTGACCAACGCGGCCGGCGAGGCGCTGACCATCTCCGGCGGCTCGATCACCCTGACGCCGGCCCAGCTGGCCGGTCTGGCGATCACGCCGCCGCTGAACAGCGACGCGGACTTCACCCTGACGGTCACCGCGACCAGCCGGGACGGCACCGCCGCTCCGGCCAGCACCAGCATGCCGCTGGTGGTCACGGTGACCCCGGTGACCGACACGCCGACGCTGACGGTCAGCGCCGCTTCCGGCATCGAAGACACCGCCATTCCGCTGACGATCAATCCGGCCCTGACCGACCTCGACGGGTCGGAAACGTTGAGCATCACGATCAGCGGCGTTCCAGGCGGCGCGACGCTCAGCGCCGGCACCCACAATAGCGACGGTACCTGGACGCTGACCCCGGCCCAGCTCGCCGGCTTGACCATCACGCCGCCTCAGAACAGCGACGTGGACTTCACCCTGACCGTCACCGCCACGGCAAAGGACGGCACGGCCGACCCGGTATCGGTGACACAGACCCTTGCAGTGGCCGTCGCGCCGGTGTCGGACACGCCGATGCTCACCGTCCAGACGGCGGCAGGCGACGAGGACACGGCGATTGCCCTGACGATCAATCCGGCCCTGACGGACACGGATGGATCGGAAACCCTGAGCATCACCATCTCCGGGATTCCGGACGGGGCGGTGCTGACCAACACAGCCGGCGAGGCGCTGTCCATCTCCGGCGGCTCGATCACCCTGACGCCGGTCCAGTTGGCCGGTCTGAAGATCACCCCGCCGCAGAACAGCGACGAGGACTTCACCCTAACCGTCACCGCTACGGCCAAGGACGGCGATGCCGGTACGGCAAGCACCAGCGCGCCCCTGCTTGTCACCGTCAACCCGGTGTCGGACACGCCGACGCTCACCGTCAGCAATGTCCAGGGCAACGAAGACACCGCCATCCCGCTGACGATCAGCCCGGCTCTGACCGACACCGACGGGTCGGAGGCGCTGACGATCTCCATCGCCGGAGTTCCGGCCGGGGCGACGCTCAGCGCCGGCACCCACAATGCCGACGGCACTTGGACTCTGACTCCGGCCCAGCTGTCCGGCCTGACGATCACGCCGCCGTCGAACAGCGACGTGGATTTCACCCTCACCGTCACTGCCATCGCCAAGGACGGCGTCGCCACCGAGGCAACCAAGAGCGAGATCCTGCACGTCACCGTCGATCCGGTGACCGACACCCCGACGCTGAGCGTTACCGCCGCGCAGGGTAACGAAGACACTGCCATTGCGCTGGCGATCAGCCCGGCGCTGACCGACACTGACGGCTCGGAAGCGCTGAGCATCACCATCAGCGGCATCCCTGCCGGTGCGATCCTCGGCAATACGGCGGGCGATGTGCTGACGGTCACCGGCGGCTCGATCACGCTGACCAAGGATCAGCTTGCCGGCCTGACCGTCACGCCGCCGTCGAACAGCGACGTGGACTTCACCCTGACCGTCACCGCCACGGCCAAGGACGGCACTGCCGATGCGGTATCGGTGACCCAGACGCTGCCGGTGACCGTCAATCCAGTGTCGGACACCCCGACGCTGAGCGTCACTGCCGCGCGTGGCAACGAAGACTCCGCCATCGCGCTGACGATCAGTCCGGCGCTGACCGATCTAGACGGCTCGGAAGCCCTGAGCATCGTCATTGCCGGCGTTCCGATCGGGGCGACGCTCAGCGCCGGCACCCACAATGCCGATGGCACCTGGACGCTCACCCCGGCCCAGCTGACCGGCCTAACCATCACGCCGCCGTCGAACAGCGACGTTGACTTCGACCTGACGGTGACCGCCATCGCCAAGGATGGCGTTGCCGTCGCAGCGACCAAGAGCGAGATCCTGCATGTCACCGTCGATCCGGTGACCGACACCCCGACGCTCTCCGTCACCGCCGCGCGTGGAAACGAAGACACCGCCATTGCACTGACGATCAACCCGGCCCTGACCGACACCGACGGGTCGGAGGCGCTGAGCATCGTCATCGCCGGCGTTCCTACCGGCGCGACGCTCAGCGCCGGCACCCACAACGCCGACGGCACCTGGACTCTGACTCCGGCCCAGCTGACCGGCCTGACGATCACGCCGCCGTCGAACAGCGACGTGGACTTCGACCTGACGGTGACCGCCATCGCCAAGGACGGTGTCGCCACCGAAGCGACCAAGAGCGAGACCTTGCACGTCACCGTCGATCCGGTGACCGATACGCCGACGCTGAGCGTCACCGCCGCGCGTGGAAACGAAGACACCGCCATTGCGCTGACCATCAGCCCGGCCCTGACCGACACCGACGGTTCGGAAGCCTTGAGCATCGTCATCGCCGGCGTTCCTACCGGCGCGACGCTCAGCGCGGGCACCCACAATGCCGACGGCACCTGGACTCTGACTCCGGCCCAGCTCGCCGGCCTGAAGATCACGCCGCCGTCGAACAGCGACGTGGATTTCACCCTCACCGTCACCGCCATCGCCAAGGACGGCGTCGCCGCCGAAGCGACCAAGAGCGAGACTTTGCACGTCATCGTCGATCCGGTGACCGACATGCCGACGCTCTCCGTCACCGCCGCGCAGGGTAACGAAGACACCGCCATCGCGCTGGCGATCAGCCCGGCGCTGACCGATCTGGACGGCTCCGAGGCGCTGAGCATCACCATCAGCGGCATTCCCGCCGGTGCCATGCTCGCCAACACGCTGAACGGCACGCTGACGGTCACCGGCGGCTCGGTCACCCTGACCAAGGAGCAGCTTGCCGGCCTGACCGTCACGCCGCCGTCGAACAGCGACGTGGACTTCGACCTGACGGTGACCGCCATCGCCAAGGACGGTGTCGCCACCGAAGCGACCAAGAGCGAGACCCTGCACGTCACCGTCGATCCGGTGACCGATACGCCGACGCTGAGCGTCACCAGCGCGCGTGGCAATGAAGACACCGCCATCGCGCTGACGATCAGCCCGGCCCTGACCGACACCGACGGCTCGGAAGCCTTGAGCATCGTCATCGCCGGCGTTCCCGCCGGAGCAACCCTCAGCGCCGGTACGCACAATGCCGATGGCACCTGGACTCTGACGCCAGCCCAACTGTCCGGCCTGACGATCACGCCGCCGTCGAACAGCGACGTCGATTTCGACCTGACGGTAACCGCCATCGCCAAGGACGGCGTCGCCGTCGCAGTGACCAAGAGCGAGACCTTGCGCGTCACCGTCGATCCGGTGACCGATACGCCGACGCTGAGCGTCACCAGCGCGCGTGGCAATGAAGACACCGCCATCGCGCTGACGATCAACCCGGCGCTGACCGATACCGACGGTTCGGAAGCCTTGAGCATCGTCATCGCCGGCTTTCCTACCGGCGCGACGCTCAGCGCCGGCACCCACAACGGCGACGGCACCTGGACGCTGACCCCGGCCCAACTGTCCGGCCTGACCATCACGCCGCCGTCGAACAGCGACGCCGATTTCGACCTGACGGTGACCGCCGTCGCCAAGGACGGCGTCGCCGTCGCAGCGACCAAGAGCGAGACTTTGCACGTCACCGTCGATCCGGTGACCGATACCCCGACGCTCTCCGTCACCAGCGCGCGTGGCAATGAAGACACCGCCATCGCGCTGACGATCAACCCGGCGCTGACCGATACCGACGGTTCGGAAGCCTTGAGCATCGTCATCGCCGGCGTTCCTACCGGCGCGACGCTCAGCGCCGGTACGCACAACGCCGACGGCACCTGGACGCTGACTCCAGCCCAGCTCGCCGGCCTGACGATCACGCC
>NZ_VTTK01000046.1:0-50703 GCF_008365135.1 Azospirillum sp. Sh1
GGGCCAAAACACTGGCTGTGTCTGCCGTGCAGCTCCAATCCATTCAAAAATCCCGGACAGCAGTGCGCGAAGGCGGGGATCCAGAGTTTCCAGTGCAAGTGCTTGCAGAGTCTGGATTCCCGCCTTCGCGGGAATGACGGCCGATAAAACTCCTTGAGGATAGGAAGAAAGCAAACGCAAAACGCCCCGCAGGCGGGCTGCGGGGCGTTTTCGGAGGCTGGGCTTGTCGGACCGGAAAGGTCGCGTTCAGTGCCGCGTGCGGGCCGGGGTGATGTAGACGCCGTCCCAATCGACGCCGAACAGGGCGTCGTCGCCGGCCTCTTCCACCAGATCGTCATATTCGTGGGCCTCGATCAGCCCGAAGATGGAGGCGGTGCCGGAGGCGTCGAGGTCGCAGGTCACCACATGGCCGCCCACCTCGACGGAGGTGAAGAACACTTCCGGCAGTTCCATGCTGTCCAGGTCGGCGGTGACGGCGGCTTCGATCTCGTGGATGCTGCGGGCCGACAGCGACACGCGCAGCTTGGCCGCCTGGGAGGCCCAGACGATGCGCTTGACGTGGGCCGGCTCCTTCATCTCCGCAACGCCCGACGCCTCGTCGCCTTGGCCGGCCATCGCGATCATCCGGGAAACCAGGGTCGAGGTGCTGCTGGGTGCGCGCATTGAAGCCTCCGCTCGTTCGATGACGACAGATTTGCGCGCAGGCGGTTAACGGGGTCTTAAGCCGGTACCGGGGCTAAAGCCTTACCACCCCGGAAGTAGTCCTATCCGTTCGGTTTTAGGCGGCGGCAAGGGCGGCGGCGACCCCTGCCGCGACCCGCGCGTTGTTGCGGATCAGCGCGATGTTGGCGGTCAGGCTGCGCCCGCCGGTGATGCGCTCCAGCGCCGCCAGCAGGTGTGGGGTAATGTCCTTCCCCTTGATTCCATTGGCTTCCGCGTCGGCCAGCGCCTGGGAGACCGCGGCTTCCATCGCGTCGGCGTCCAACTCGTCGGCGGGCGGGATCGGGTTGGCGAGCAGCACGCCGCCTTCCAGGCCAAGCTGCCATTTCGCCCGCAGGATGTCTGCCACCTCGATTGCGTTGTCACAGCGATGATCGACGGGCAGGCCGCTGCGGCGGCTGTAGAAGGCGGGAAATTCCTCCGTGCCGAAGCCCAGGACCGGGACTCCGCGGGTTTCCAGCACCTCCAGCGTCTTGGGCAGGTCGAGAATCGACTTGGCGCCGGCGCAGACCACGCAAACCGACGTGCGGGCCAGCTCGTCCAGGTCGGCGGAGATGTCGAAGCTGGTCTCCGCCCCGCGATGGACGCCGCCGATGCCGCCGGTGGCGAAGACCGATATCCCGGCCAGCCGCGCCCCGATCATCGTCGCCGCCACCGTGGTGGCGCCGATGCCGCCGGTGGCGATGGCGACGGGCAGGTCGCGGCGGCTCAGCTTGCGCGCCTTGTGGCCGGCGGTGGCCAGCCGTTCCAGCGCCGTGTCGTCCAGCCCGACGCGGATGCGCCCGTCCATCACCGCGATTGTGGCGGGAATGGCGCCGGCGGCCCGCACCTCCGCCTCCAGCGCGCGGGCGGTCTCCAGATTCTGCGGATAGGGCATGCCGTGGGAGATCACGGTCGATTCCAGCGCCACCACCGGGCGGCTCGCGGCAAGCGCGTCGGCAATCTCGGGGGTCGGCAGCAGGATCGGGTGCATGCGCTGGGTCTCCGCTGTTGGGCGCCCTATATTAGGACGCATGTCCGCTGCACTCCAATCCAATCAGGGTGGGTCCAATCCCGACCGCCCGCACCCCGACAAATGGATCAAGGTCCTGCCCGAGGGGCTGTATGTCGAGCCGGGAGGATTCTTCATCGACCCGGTGCGCCCGGTGGAGCGCGCGGTCGTCACCCACGGCCATTCCGACCATGCAAGGCCGGGCAACCGCCATGTGCTGGCGACGCCCGGCACGCTCGCCATCATGCGCCAGCGGATGGGCGAGGGGGTGGGCGGAAGCCTGCAAGCGCTGGACTATGGCGAGAGCCTGCGCATCGGCGACGTGGCGGTGCGGCTGGTGCCGGCCGGCCATGTGCTGGGCAGCGCGCAGGTGGTGCTGGAGCATGCAGGGTCGCGTGTCGTGGTGTCGGGCGACTACAAGCGCCGCCTCGACCGCACCTGTGCGCCGTTCGAGCCGGTGCCCTGCGACGTCTTCGTCACCGAGGCGACCTTCGGCCTGCCGGTGTTCCGCCATCCGCCAGACCTGGGGGAGGTGGGAAAGCTGCTGCATTCGATGGCGCTGTTCCCGGAGCGCAGCCATGTCGTCGGCGTCTATGCGCTGGGCAAATGCCAGCGGCTGATCACCTTGCTGCGGGCGGCGGGGTACGACCGGCCGATCTGGCTGCATGGCGCGCTGGAGCCGCTGTGCCGGCTCTACAGCAGTCTGGGGGTGGAACTGGGGGAGCTGCGGCCGGCGACGGTGGCGGCGAAGGAGGATTTGAAGGGGGCGCTGGTGCTGGCCCCGCCGGCGGCGGTGGCCGACCGCTGGGCGCGGCGGCTGGCCGATCCGGTGGTGGCGGTGGCGTCGGGATGGATGCGGGTGCGCCAGCGTGCCCGCCAGCGCGGGGTGGAACTGCCGCTGGTCATCTCCGACCATGCCGACTGGGACGAGCTGTGCCAGACGCTGGAGGATGTCGGCGCGCCGGAGGTCTGGGTGACCCATGGCCGGGAAGAGGCGCTGGTCCATTACGCCACCGGCCGCGGCATCCGCGCCCGCGCGCTGGCGCTGATCGGCTTCGAGGACGAGGATTCGGAAGGGATTCCGGAGAAGGCCGGGGAAGGGGAGGCGTCGTGAACCGCTTTGCCGCGCTGATCGACGCGCTGGTCTTCATGCCGTCGCGCAACGGCAAGATCCGCCTGCTGGTGGAGCATTTCGCCACCGCGCCGGACCCCGAGCGCGGCTGGGCGCTGGCTGCGCTGACCGGGGCCCTGAGCTTCCGCGAGGCCAAGCCGGCGGCGATCCGCGAACTGGCGGCGACCAGGGTCGATCCGCAATTGCTGGCGCTGTCCTACGACTATGTCGGCGATCTGGCGGAGACGGTGGCGCTGATCTGGCCGGAGCGCCCTGAACGCGCGAACAGCTTGCCGCCCAGCCTGGACGAGGTGGTGGAGGGGCTGCGGGCCGCCAGGCGCGGGCAGGTGATCGGGCTGGTGGAGGGCTGGCTCGACACGCTCGACTCGTCGGGGCGGTTTGCGTTGCTGAAGCTCATCACCGGGGCGCTGCGCATCGGCGTGTCGGCGCGGCTGGCCAAGACGGCGCTGGCGGAGTGGGGCAGGGCGGCCCGGCCGGAGGTCAGCGTCGATGACGTGGAGGAGGTCTGGCACGGGCTGACCGCCCCCTATCGTGAGCTGTTCGCCTGGCTGGAGGGGCGGGCGGAGCAGCCGGCCACCGGCGCCGGCGCCGGGTTCCGCCCGATGATGCTGTCCCACCCGCTGGAGGAGGAGGACCGCGCGGCGCTCGACCCCGCCGCCTATGCCGCCGAATGGAAATGGGACGGCATCCGCGTGCAGATGGCGGCGCGCGGCGGAGAGCGGCGGCTCTACAGCCGCACCGGCGACGACGTGTCGGGCGCCTTTCCGGACATCGTCGATCACATGAGCTTCGACGCCGTGCTGGACGGCGAGCTGCTGGTGGCGCGCGACGGGGTGGTGGCGCCGTTCAACGACCTGCAGCAGCGGCTGAACCGCAAGACGGTGACCGCGCAGATGCTGCGCGACGGGCCGGCCTGGGTGCGGCTCTACGACATCCTGTTCGACGGCGAGGAGGATCTGCGCGGCCTGTCCTTCGTCGAGCGGCGCGCCCGGCTGGAACGCTGGTTCGAGGCGGTGCAGCCGCGGCGGATGGATTTGTCGCCGATGGTGCCCTTCACGGCCTGGGACGAGCTGGTGGCGTTGCGGGAAGGCGCGCGGGAGAACGGCATCGAGGGGCTGATGCTGAAGCGGCGTGACAGCGCCTATCTGGCCGGGCGGCCCAAGGGACCGTGGTTCAAGTGGAAGCGCGGGGCGCTGACGCTCGACACCGTGATGATGTACGCCCAGCGCGGCCACGGGAAGCGGTCGAGCTATTATTCCGACTACACCTTCGGCGTCTGGCGCGGCGAGGAGCTGGTGCCGGTCGGCAAGGCCTATTCCGGTTTCACCGATGCGGAGCTGATCGAGCTGGACCGCTGGGTGCGCAACCACACCACCCGCCGCTATGGCCCGGTGCGCGAGGTGGAGGCCGGGCTGGTGCTGGAGGTCGCCTTCGACAGCGTGCACCCATCGACCCGGCACAAGAGCGGGCTGGCCATGCGCTTCCCCCGCATCCACCGCATCCGCTGGGACAAGCCGGCGCCTGAGGCCGACCGGCTGGAGACGCTGGCGGCGATGGTGGTGGGGTAAGAACCGCTTAGCGCAGCGGCGCCGTCACCACGTCGACGGAGGTTTCCGCCACGGTGCCGACGACATCCACGGCGGTGCCGGCGATGCTGGCCGCACCGCTGGCCACGCCGGTGACGGCACCGCAGCCGCTCAGCGAAGCGCCCAGCAGCAACAGGGCGGCGAGCGGGAGAAGGCGGCGGGAAGCAGGGCGGCGGGACATGGCGTCCTCCAGAAAACCACAGGCTGAAACGAAACCGATGGCGATTGCAGCACGCAATTCCCACCGAAAGGTTAATTCGGGCATTTGGCACAACAGCCTTGAAATCCGCCATCCTGCGAAGAGCCCTTCGCCGGCACTGAATATTACAAGTAATTAATAGTGGTGTAATACCTTGATGTAGGTTTTCGCGAGGATTGGGGTGGCGTAAAAGAAATCGGCATGGCTGCCATGAATATTCCTCTGTTTTTGGAGAATGTTTCCATATGGCCGCATTCATTTCCGGTCCCATATCAGGCCTGCCGACCGAAGAATGACGTCGGCAAGCGATTGACTGGTAGGGAAAGACACCGATGCGCGACGGATCCTTTGCCGATCTCACCGCCCCCTACGACCGGGTGGCTCTCGTCCTGCAAGGTGGCGGAGCGCTTGGTGCCTATCAGGCGGGCGTCGTCGAGGGGCTGTTCAAGCACGACATCCATCCGACCTGGGTGGCCGGCGTGTCGATCGGCGCCGTCAACGCGGCTCTGATCGCCGGCAATCCGCCGGAACGGCGCTGTGCCGCGCTGGCGGAGTTCTGGGCCCGCGTTGCCCCGCCCTCGCCCTGGGAGCATGCGGAGGCCCTGTGGCGGCGGCTGGATCCCGACGGCCCGTCGATTTCCATCCTCAACCAGTGGAGCGCGTGGCGGACGGCACTGTCCGGACAGCCCGGCTTCTTCCGGCCGCGGCCGGCGGTGGAATGGGCGGCGGCCGGCCCCTTCGCCGGACCGACCAGCGTCTACGACACCGCGCCGCTGAAAGACACGCTGGAAGACCTGATCGACTTCGACCGGATCAACCGGGGCGACATCCGGTTGTCGCTCGGCGCGGTCAATGTGCGGACCGGCAACTCCATCTATTTCGATACCGAGACCCATCGGATCGGCCCGGAGCATGTGATGGCCAGCGGCGCCCTGCCGCCCGGCTTCGCCCCCGTGGAGATCGACGGCGAGTTCTATTGGGACGGCGGGCTGGTCTCAAACACGCCGCTCGACCATGTGCTGGAGGACCAGCCGCGCCGCGACACGCTGGTCTTCCAGGTCGATCTGTGGAGCGCCAGCGGTCAGGTGCCGCGCGGCATGTCGGAGGTTCTGGAGCGCCAGAAGGACATCACCTATTCCAGCCGCACCCGCTTCAACACCGACAAGGTCACCTACGAGCAGACCCTGCGCAACCAGCTTGTCACGCTGCTCGACCGGCTGCCCGACGATCTTCGCGACACACCGGAGGCCAGGGCGCTGCGGCGAGCCGCCTGCGGGGCGGCGATCAACATCATCCACCTGATCTACCGCCGCAAAAGCTACGAGCGCGACAGCAAGGACTACGAGTTCTCCAACGCCGGCATGCGCGAGCATTGGGAGAGCGGCCTTGCCGACACGCTCGCCACGCTCGCCCACCCGGAATGGCTGGCGATGCCGTCGCGGCTGGACGGTCCCGTCACGCACGATGTGCGGCGCGAGCGCGCCGAACCGTAACCGACCCTCTCACCGTTTAAGGAGCGGACCCATGCGTTTGCAGGACAAAGTCGCCGTCATCACCGGGGCGGCGAGCGGAATCGGGCTGGAAATCGCCCGGACCTTCGCACGCGAAGGCGCGCTGGTCGTCATCGCCGACCTCAACCAGGCCGGCGCCGACGCGGCGGCGGCCAGCCTCGATCCCACCGGCAAGCGGGCGCTGGGCGTCGCCATGGACGTGACCGACGAGGCCCAGGTCGATGCCGGCATGGCCCGCGCCGTCGCCGCCTTCGGCCGCATCGACATCCTGGTCAGCAACGCCGGCATCCAGACCGTGGCGCCGATCGAGCAGTTCGAGTTCGCGAAGTGGAAGCAGCTTCTGTCCATCCATCTGGACGGCGCCTTCCTGACCACCCGCGCCGCCCTGCGCACGATGTACCAGCAGGGAAGCGGCAGCATCATCTTTATGGGGTCGGTCCACTCCAAGGAGGCGTCGGCGCTGAAGGCGCCCTATGTCACCGCCAAGCACGGGCTGATCGGTCTCGCCAAGGTGGTCGCCAAGGAAGGGGCGGCGCATGGCGTGCGCGCCAACGTGATCTGCCCCGGCTTCGTCCGCACCCCCCTGGTCGAAAAGCAGATCCCCGAGCAGGCCAAGGAACTCGGCATCTCCGAAGAGGCGGTGGTGAAGACGGTGATGCTGAAGGAGACCGTCGACGGCGAGTTCACCACGGTCGAGGACGTCGCCCAGGCCGCCCTGTTCTTCGCGTCCTTCCAGTCCAACGCGCTGACCGGCCAGTCGCTGGTCGTCAGCCATGGCTGGTTCATGCAATAGGCGGAACGCCGCCGGAATGAAAAAGGCGCCGGGCCATCGGCCCGACGCCTTTTCGTTACAAGATATCCTCACCCGCTGAGAGGATTTTCTCGGCCGGATTTTCTCGGCCGTCATCCCCGCGAAGGCGGGGATCCAGGCTGCTCCGTATCTAGATCTTTGAAGCGTCTGGATTCCCGCCTTCGCGGGAATGACGGCTGAGAGACGCTCATGACGTGAGCATCAAACCTCGTGAACTTTCAGAATTCCTTCCAGTCGTCGTCGTCGCCGCTGCTGTGCTTCAGGACCGGAACCGCGGTGGTGGTGCCGCGCGCCGGCGCGTCGGTGCGGGCGGCCGGCTTGGCCGTGCCGTTGCCGCGGGCGGCGGGCTTCGCCGTGGGCTTGGCGGCGGAAGCGCGGGTGGGGGCCGCCGCGGCGCGGCGGGTGGTGGCGACCGCTTGGGCGTTGTGGGCGGCGGCATGGACGGCCACCGGCGCGCGCGGAGCCGCGGCATAACCGAAGCCGGCCGCCTGTTCGAACTTGAAGAAGCCGACCAGCGACTTCAGGTCGCCGGCCTGACCGCTCATCGCCTGGGCGGCGGCGGTGGTCTCCTCCACCAGGGCGGCGTTCTTCTGCGTCATCTCGTCCATGTTGGCGACGGTCGAGTTGATCTCGTCCAGCGCCGTCGCCTGCTCGGCCGAGGCCGACGCCATCTCGGCGATCAGGGTCGCCACCTGCTGCACGCCGGACACGATGCCCTGCAGTGCGTCGCCGGCCTTGCTGACCAGATCGACGCCGTCCTTGACCTGGGCGTCGCTGTCCAGGATCAGCCCCTTGATCTCCTTCGAGGCCTGGGCGGAGCGCTGGGCGAGCTGCCGCACCTCCTGCGCCACCACGGCGAAGCCGCGCCCGGCGTCGCCGGCCCGCGCCGCCTCCACCGCCGCGTTCAACGCCAGCAGGTTGGTCTGGAAGGCGATCTCGTCGATCACCCCGATGATGTCGGTGATCTTGCGGCTCGATTCCTCGATCCGGCGCATCGCCTCGATGGCGGAGCCGGCGACGCCGCCGCCGGATTCGGCGGAGCCGCGGGCCTGGGCCGCCATCACGTTGGCGCGCTGGGCGTTCTCGGCGTTGGAGCGCACGGTCGCCCCCAGCTCCTCCATGCTGGCCGCGGTCTCCTCAAGCGAGGAGGCCTGCTGCTCGGTGCGGTCGGCGAGGTCGGAGGAGCCCAGCGACACCTCGGCGGCGGCGGCGGCGATGGTCTCGGCCGCCTGGGTGATCTGGCCGACGATCTCGGCCAGCCGGGTGGAGGTGGCGTTGACGTCGGTCTTCACCTTCTCGAAGGCGCCCTGGTAGTCGCGGGTGACGCGGCGGTTCAGGTCGCCCTGGGCCAGCGCGCTCAGCACCTCGCCCAGGTCGGCGATGACCGCCTCCACCGTGTCGGTCAGGCGGTTGATGCCTGCCGACATGGTCTTGTAGAAGCCGTCCTTGCCGGCCAGATCGATGCGCCGTTCCAGGTCGCCCTTCGACACGGCATCGATCAGTCCGGCGATCTCCTCGCCGATGGCCTGCTCGCGGGCGCGCTGGGCCTCGGCGGCGCGGCGTTCGGCCTCCAGCCGCTCGCGCTCCGCCTCGTCCATCCGCTTCTTTTCGATGGCGTTGTCCTTGAACACCAGGACCGCCTTGGCCATGCGGCCGATCTCGTCGCGGTTCTCCAGCGCCGGGACATCGACGGTGAGATTGCCGGCGGCCAGTTCCGTCATCGTGCCGGTCATCTGCACCACGGGGCGGACGATGGAGCGCGCGGTGACCAGGGCGATCAGGATGCCGAGAGCGAAGGCGCCCACCGCCATGCCGATCAGCAGCTTGGTGGTGTTCTCCATGTCGGTCCGCGCGCCGGTCAGCACCGTGTCGCGCGTCTCCGCCTGGGAGGCGATGGTCTTGTTGACCAGATCGGCGAACTCCTCCGCCTCCTTGGCCATGGTGCCGAAGGCCAGGGTCTGGGCCTCGGCGACCGCCGCGACCACCCGGTTGAAGCTGTCCAGATAGCGGCCGGTGAGCTGGATCGTCTCCTCGACGTCGCGTTTCTGCGCCGGGTCGGCGATGCCGGCGGACAGCGCCGCGGCGGACTTCAGGAAGGCGTCCAGGCGGGTACGCGCCTCGTCCGCCGCCTTCTCCGCTGGGTCCGTCAGGAAACGCTGCACGCCCAGGCGGGCGAGGATCAGGGTTTCCTGGGTCTGGCCCGCATGGGCCGCCATCTGGAAATCGCCGGCGGCGATGCCCGCGGCGATTGCCCTGCTCAGCCCCTCCCGCGCCTTCATGCCCAGCGGCACCAGCTCCTCGGACACCAGCCGGTCGCGCTGTTCGCGCGCCTTGACCAGCTTGCCGAAGTTGGCGGCGTAGCCGTCGAACTGCTGGATCATGCGGTCGAGGTTGGCGCGGCGGCCGGGATCCTGCGTCGCCTCGCGGATGGCGCGCAGCATCTCGCCCAGCTTCTTCTGCTGAGCCTGGGTCGGCGCGATCAGGGCGTTGTTGCCGGAGAAGGAGTAGTTGACCACGTTTCGGCGCATGTCGGAGACCGAGCCATCCACGTCCGAGATCCGCAGCGAATTGTCGGAGATTGTCGCGTAGCGGGTGAATCCGTCCTCCGTCGTCTGCAGCGACCGCACGCCGAGTGCTGCCACCACGGCGAGGAGGGCGAGGATCAGAAGGAATCCCACCTGGATGCGGGTGCCCACCTTGAATCGGCCGGCGAAGCTGGCGTTCTGCATGGTCAAATGCCTTGGTCTGCGGTGCGGATCGAACGCGATACGCCCGGCAGGGTAGAGGAAGATGGTTTCCAGTCCGTTGCCATGGCGCAAGGAAATGCAGGGAAAGCGTCCCTGGGCCGCGCCAAAATCGTGTCAAAGCCGTGATGCGGGGCTTTGACGATGCCGCAGCGGTCCCTAGGTTAGGTCGCCTGAACAGCTTTTCGGGGAACGGGCCTTGTCGGCTGGTTTCCCCCGGATCCGCAGAAATCCCGTAAAGGCCACTGAAGACTCCGATGCGCCGCAGCCTTCCGCCCACCTCCGACGCCAGCGCCTTCACCCGGCCGTCCGGCGACCTGCGCGCCGCGATGCGCTCGCTGGCGCCCTATATCTGGCCCAGCGATTCCCTGGAAACGCGGATCCGGGTGGTGGCGGCGATGCTGCTGCTGATCGGCGCCAAGGTCGCCAACGTCTATGTGCCGATCTTCTACAAGCATGCGGTGGACGCGCTGACTCCGGCTTCCGCAGGCGGGACCGCCGGGCCGGGCGCGGTGATCGCCATCCCCCTGGGACTGATCGTCGCATACGGCCTTGCCCGCGTGACCTCGCTGATCTTCGCCGAGCTGCGCGACGCCGTCTTCGCCACCGTGGCGCAGCGGACCATCCGCCGGGTGGCGCTGTCGGTGTTCCGGCACCTGCACGCGCTGTCGCTGCGCTTCCATCTGGAACGCCAGACCGGCGGCCTGACCCGCTCGCTGGAGCGCGGCACCCGCGCCATCGAGTCGCTGCTGCGCTACACCCTGTTCTCCATCGTGCCGACGCTGGTGGAGATCGCGCTGGTCTGCGCCATCCTGTGGAAGCTGTTCAGCGTCTGGTTCGCGCTGGCGACCTTCGTCACGGTGATGGGCTACATCCTCTACACCTTCTTCGTGTCGGAATGGCGCATCAAGTTCCGCCGCCTGATGAACGACACCGACAGCAAGGCCAACACCAAGGCGATCGACAGCCTGCTGAACTACGAGACGGTCAAGTATTTCGGCAACGAGGAGCATGAGGCCCGCCGCTATGACGGCGCCTTGCAGAGCTACGAGAAGGCGGCGGTGCGCAGCCAGCAGAGCCTGTCGCTGCTGAATGTCGGACAGTCGGCGATCATCTCGCTGGGGCTGGCGGTGGTGATGGGCATGGCCGCCAGCGGCATCGTCAACGGCAGCATGTCGCTCGGCGACTTCGTCCTGGTGAACACCTATCTGCTGCAGCTCTACCAGCCGCTGAACTTCTTTGGCGTGGTCTATCGCGAGATCAAGCAGTCGCTGATCGACATCGAATCGATGGTCACCCTGCTGGCGGTCGACCGCGAGGTGGCCGACGGCCCCGATGCGAAGCCGCTGGCGGTCGATGGGGCGGAGCTGCGCTTCGAAGGGGTGGAGTTCGGCTACGACCCGCGCCGGCCGATCCTGAAGGATGTCAGCTTCACCGTGCCGGCCGGCAAGACGGTCGCCATCGTCGGCCCGTCGGGCGCCGGCAAGTCCACCATCAGCCGGTTGCTGTTCCGCTTCTACGACGTCAATGGCGGCCGGGTGATGATCGACGGGCAGGACATCCGCGACGTCACCCAGTCCTCGCTGCGGGCGTCCATCGGCATCGTCCCGCAGGACACCGTGCTGTTCAACGACACCGTCTTCTACAACATCGCCTATGGCCGCCCCGGCGCCAGCCCGGCGGAGGTGGAGCGGGCGGCGCGGCTGGCCCACATCCACGACTTCATCATGGCGCTGCCCGACGGCTACCAGACGACGGTGGGCGAGCGCGGGCTGAAGCTGTCCGGCGGCGAGAAGCAGCGCGTCGCCATCGCCCGCACCATCCTGAAGGACCCGGCGATCCTGCTGTTCGACGAGGCGACCAGCGCGCTGGACACCCACACCGAGCGGGAAATCCAGGCCAACCTGCGCGAGGTCAGCCGCGGCCGCACCACGCTGGTGATCGCCCACCGGCTGTCCACCGTCATCGACGCCGACGAGATCCTGGTGCTGGAGGCCGGCCGGGTGATCGAGCGCGGCCACCATGCCGACCTGCTGGCCGCCCGCGGCGCCTATGCCGCCTTGTGGACGCGGCAGCAGGAAGCCAGCCAAGCGGCCACCGGCGGACCCACGCCGTTGTCCGGCGTGCTGGCCTCGACCTGAGCGGATACGCGGAGCACGCTTGATGGGACCGGCAAGGCAGGCGCTGCGCGCCGCGACGCGGGAGAGCCACGACCGGCTGGACAAGGCGGCGGTGCTGCAGCCGCTGGTCCGGCCGGACATCACCGCCGACCAGTATGCCCGCGCGCTGGCCGTGCTCTACGGCTTCCATGCGCCGGTGGAACGGGCGCTGGGCGAGGGGGCCGCGCGGCTGGCGCTGCTGCGCGAGGATCTGCGGGTTCTCGGCGCCGATCCGGACGGGCTGCCGGAGATGACGGGCCTGCCGCCGCTGGACAGCGCGCCGGCCCGGCTGGCGGCGCGTTATGTGCTGGACGGCTCCGCCCATGGCGGGCGGGCGATGCTGCCGGGGATCACCCGCGCGCTGGGATTCGATGCCCGGCGTGGCGCCCGCTTCCTGGCGTCGGACGGGCTGGACATGGCCGGGGCCTGGAAGGCGCTGATGGTCCGGCTGGAGGAGGAGCTTGTCGATCCGGCCGCGCTCGCCACCGCCTGCGCCACCGCCGCCGCGCTGTTCGCGGCGCTGGAGGGATGGACGGCAGAACACGCTTGAAAGGCAGCGGCTACAGACTAGCCCGCAGGTCCTTGATGGTGACGGTCATCGTCAGGTCGCTGACCGGGCAGGGCCTGAAGCCATGCCGCCGGTAGAAGCTTGCCGCCTTGTCGTCGATGGCATGGACCAGCACCGCCCGCACGCCGGCGATGTCTGCGATCTGGAGGCAGCGCCCAAGGGCATCCTGCAGCAGGTCGGCGCCGAAACCCTGCCCATGCAGCGATCTGTCGAGGGCGAGCCGCGCCAGCAGGATCACCGGAATCTGCTCCGGCATCTGGCGGGCGACGGCGGACCGGACGGACTGGCGCTCGACCGAGCCGGTGGCGAGCGCATAGTAACCGACGACGTCGTTCCCCCGGCACACCACATAGGTGCGCGATGCGCCGGAAAGCTGGTTCGACATCGCCCGTCTGCGCAGCCAGACGGTCAACTGTTCGACGCCGCAGTCGAAATTGGACGTATCGTGATGCGCCGATAGGGGAACCGGCGAAGACGGCGGTGCGGAGGGATCCGTCACTTCCATCGCGCCGGTCTTCCCATCAGCGCCTGGAGCTTCGCGTTGGGCTGGACCGGGGCGTCCAACAGATCGACGAAGGCCCGATAACGCTCGTCGTCGAGGGAAAAGAGCCGCTGGTTCAGCAGCACCTCCTCCGCGGCGCGGCAGGAGGCTTCCAGGATGAACTCCGTCCGCGTCTTGCCGGCGACCCGCGCGGCGCGGTCGACGAGCTCCCGCTGCCGCTTCGGCGCACGGAAGTTGATAACGGTGGAGCGGTCGTCGGAAGGCTCCGTTCCCGCACGGGCTGGGGGTTGATCCTTCATCGGGTGGCCTCCGGTTCTGTATGGTCAATGAATATACGTGGCTGTATGCACAGTGGCAATACGGATGCCGCCGGGACTGGCGTATCCCTCTTCCCTTGCGCTGGCGTACCGGCCCATCCCTTGCTAGGGTGCCGGACCATTCGCATTCGGGTTCTGGAGACCGCCTTCCCATGACCGCGCCAGCCTCGCGCATCTATTGCTCCGTCGACACCACCGAGATCGACGCCGCCCGCCGCATCGCCGGGCAGGTGGCGGGGGCCGTCGGCGGCATCAAGCTGGGGCTGGAGTTCTTCATCGCCCAGGGGCCGGCCGGCGTCCGCGCCGTGGTGGGGGAGGAGGGGCCGCCGCTGTTCCTCGACCTGAAGCTGCACGACATCCCCAACACGGTGGCGGGCGGCGTGCGCGCGGCGCTGCCGCTGAAGCCGGCCTTCATGACCATCCACAGCGCCGGCGGGCCGGCGATGATGCGGGCGGCGGCGGAGACGGCCGCCACCGCCGGGGCCGACCGGCCGAAGATCCTGGCCGTCACCGTGCTGACCAGCCTCGACGAAGGCGACCTGGGCGCGGTCGGCCAGTCGGTGCCGGTGGCGGATCAGGTGGTGCGGCTGGCCAAGCTCGCCAAGGCGTCGGGGGTAGACGGCGTCGTCTGCTCGCCGGCCGAGGTGGCGCTGGTGCGCGCGGCCTGCGGTCCCGACTTCATCCTGATGGTGCCCGGCATCCGCCCGGCCTGGGCCGCCACCAACGACCAGAAGCGCATCATGACCCCGGCGGAGGCGCTGGCCGCCGGCGCCGACCATCTGGTCATCGGCCGGCCGATCACCGCCGATGCCGACCCGGCCGCCGCCGCCCGCCGCATCGTCGCCGAAATCCATGACAATCTGGGGGGGACCGCATGACCGTCGCCGCCAAGATCTGCGGGCTGAGCGAGCCCGAAAGCCTGCGCGCCGCCGTCGCCGGCGGGGCGCGCTATGTCGGCTTCGTCTTCTATCCGCGCAGCCCGCGCGCCATCGCCCCGCCGATGGCGGCGGAACTGGCGCGGCTGCTGCCGACCGGCGTGCGCTCCGTCGGGCTGTTCGTCGATCCCGACGACGAGTTCCTGGAGCATGTCACCGGGCAGGTCCCGCTCGACCTGATCCAGCTGCATGGTGCCGAGACGCCGCGCCGCATCGCCGAGATCAAGGCCCGCTATGCCCTGCCGGTGATGAAGGCGGTCAAGATCGGCGGGCCGGAAGACCTGACCACAGCGATGGAGGCGGCGGAGGTCGCCGACCGGCTGCTGTTCGACGCCAAGCCGCCGGCCAAGGTGTCGGCGCTGCCCGGCGGCAACGGCATCGCCTTCGACTGGACGATCCTCGCCGGGCGCAGCTGGCCGCGCCCGTGGATGCTGTCGGGCGGGCTGACGGCGGAGAATGTCGCGGAGGCGGTGCGGGTCACCGGCGCCGCCGAGGTCGACGTGTCGTCCGGCGTGGAGGACCGCCCCGGCCACAAGGATCCGGCGCTGGTCCGCGCCTTCCTGTCGGCGGTCGCCTCGCTTTAAAGCCGGCTTTCGGCGAAAGCGCCCTGTTTTAGACGAATACTTCGGCTTATCTTGGTCGCATGGCGGGACCTTGCGCCGTCGGGTAGGATGCGCCCATGAGCGATTCGACCACTCCGTCCACAACCGAGGCGCTCGGCGCCGTGCTCGACGAGCATCTGCGCTGGATCGGCCAGTGGCAGCGCGCCGTTTTCTACCGTGAGGGGCGCGGCGGGGAGCGGTCGTCGGCCCCGGCATCCTTCCAGGCCTGGTGTCAGGCCGCCAGCCGCGACGACCTGCTGCAGCAGCCGGCGGTGCAGAAGCTGGCGACCCTGCACGAGCAGATGCACCGGCAGGCCCGGCTGATCCTGCTGAAGTCGTCCGGCGGCGAGTTGCCGACCGAAGCCGAGTTCGAGGGGGTGGTCGGCCGGTTCGAGGAGTTCATGCTGCATCTGCGCCGGATGGAGCGCGCCTTCGCCGCCGCCGCGTCCGGCCTGGACCCGCTGACCGGCCTGCGCACGCGGCGCGGCATGGGCGAGGCGCTGGAGCGCGAGCACAACCGCTACCGCCGCACCGGCCAGCCCTTCTGCGTCGCGCTGTGCGACATCGACAAGTTCAAGGGCATCAACGACAGCTACGGCCACGACATCGGCGACCGCGTGCTGGCCGCCACCGCCGCCGTCATCAGCCGCGGCGTCCGCAGCTTCGACGAGGCCTTCCGCATGGGCGGCGAGGAGTTCCTGGTCTGCCTGAAGGAAACCAGGCTGGACGAGGGTTATGAGGTGATCGAACGGCTGCGCGTCGACCTGATGCGCTCGCCGGTGGTGCTGCCCGACGGCCGGATGATCCCCGTCACCGCGTCCTTCGGGCTGGTGGAGGCGGTGTCCGACCTGACTGTCGACGATCTGGTGGTCTGCGCCGACCGCGCGCTCTATCAGGCGAAGAATTCCGGCCGCAACCGCGTGATCCGCTACGGCATCGACCGTCCGGAGCCGAAGCCGGCGGCGGCGAAGGCGGGACGGGGGTAGGGACAAGCGACGCCCCGCCGGTCAGCCCCCTTGGCCCCGGCCCCCCTGACGCGCTAGGATCGCGATAACCTTACCGTCAGCCGCGATCCGGATTCCATGCGCACCCTGCCCGAATTTCCCAACCTGTTCGTCCTCGACCATCCGCTGATCCAGCACAAACTGACCCATATGCGGAACAAGGAGCGGTCGACCGGCGGGTTCCGTACCCTGCTGCGCGAGATCTCGCTGCTGATGGGCTATGAGCTGACGCGCGACATCCCGCTGACCACCGAGCGGATCGAGACGCCGCTGCAGCCGATGGACGCGCCGGTGATCCTGGGCAAGAAGCTGGCGGTCGTGCCGGTTCTGCGCGCTGGGCTCGGCATGTCGGCCGGGCTGCTGGAGCTGGTGCCGTCGGCGCGCGAGGGGCATATCGGCCTCTACCGCGACCATGACACCAAGCAGCCGCACGAATATCTGGTGAAGCTGCCGCCGGCAGAAGGGCGGCTGTTCATCGTCGTCGACCCGATGCTGGCGACCGGCAACTCCGCCGCCCATGCCTGCGACGTGCTGAACCGCCATGGCGTCGACGACCACAACATCCGCTTCATGGCGCTGGTCGCCGCGCCCGAGGGCGTGCGCCGCTTCCACGAGACGCACCCGGACGTGAAGGTCTTCACCGCGGCGCTGGACAGCCACCTGAACGAGGACGCCTACATCGTCCCCGGCCTGGGCGACGCCGGCGACCGCATGTTCGGCACCAAGTAAGGTTCGCTCAAGCCATCGGAAAACGGGGCGGGCGCCGGAGGACGGCTCCGCCCCGTTTTTCGTCGGCCGGTCAGCCGGCCGTGGCCGGCTCTTCTGCCCGCACGGCATCGAACTGGACCAGCGCCTTGCGGTAGCCGATGTTGGGCGACGCATAACCCGCATCGCTGGTGGCGCGTTGCGGCACCGATGCTTGCAGGTTCTCCCCGCTGTAGGGCAGGACGCAGACCGGGCGGTAATGGCGCGGCTTCGCCATCTTGCCCTCCCTGCCGGCAGGCGCGCGGGAGATGATGGCAGCGATGGTTTTTCTCCTTCAACAGATTTGTTGAAAAAGTCCGCAACCCCGGAACGTGCCGCTGTGCACGCCGCAACCGGCTCCGGCCGCCGGGGATCGGCACAGGCATACGCACGTATTCCCTGACTGCAGCCATGGTTATGCGGAAAGTTCCCGCCCATACAATTGCCGCTTCGGTCAAGTCATCGCCGTGCGGCCGGACTGTCGGCGGGAAGCCGACATGCGGCATCCGCAGGACATGGGAGCCTGCCACTTGTGCGAAGGTCCCATATGACATTGGCTTGATTTCGATCAATGCCGGGTGGCGTGACGGAAAGGATCATGCCATCCTCTTCGATGCGCCGACCGAATGGCCTAGCCCATATGCCTTCAACCGGTGCAGCCGATCCTTAGTGGACGAACGCGAACGGGAACGCGCGATGGATTACGAAACTTTCTTCCGCAACCAGATTGCGACCCTGAAGCAGGACGGCCGCTACCGGGTGTTCGCCAATCTGGAACGCCATGCGGGCAATTTCCCGACGGCGACCTTCCGCGATTCCAATGGGCGCGAGCGCCCGGTCACGGTCTGGTGCTCCAACGACTATCTCGGCATGGGCCAGCACCCCAGCGTCATGAAGGCGATGCACGACGCGCTGGATCAGGTCGGCGCCGGCGCCGGCGGCACCCGCAACATCTCCGGCACCAACATCTACCATGTGCTGCTGGAACGCGAACTGGCCGACCTGCACCGGAAGGAAGCGGCACTGCTGTTCACCTCGGGATATGTGTCGAACGACGCGACGCTGACCACGCTGGGCAAGATCCTGCCCAACTGCGTGATCCTGTCGGACGCGCTGAACCACAACTCGATGATCACCGGTATCCGCAATTCGGGCGCCGAGAAGCACATCTTCCGCCACAACGACCCCAAGCACCTGGACGAGCTGCTGTCCGGCATCGCCCCCGGCCGGCCCAAGGTGGTGGCGTTCGAAAGCGTCTATTCGATGGACGGCGACATCGCCCCGATCCATGACCTGTGCGACGTCGCCGACAAGCACGGCGCCATGACCTATCTGGACGAGGTGCACGCCGTCGGCATGTACGGTGCCCGCGGCGCCGGCGTGGCCGAGCGCGACGATGCCATGGACCGGCTGACCATCGTCGAGGGCACGCTGGGCAAGGCCTTCGGCGTCCAGGGCGGCTACATCACCGGCTCCACCGCGCTGATCGACTGCGTCCGCAGCTTCGCCGCCGGCTTCATCTTCTCCACCTCGCTGTCGCCGGTGCTGGCGGCGGGCGCGCTGGCCTCCATCCGTCACCTGAAGAACAGCCAGACCGAGCGGACCCGGCACCAGGAACGCGCCGCCACGCTGAAGCGGATGTTCGCCGACGCCGGCCTGCCGGTGATGCCCTCGGTCAGCCACATCGTGCCGCTGATGGTCGGCGACGCCCACCGCTGCAAGCGCGCGTCCGACGAGTTGCTGGACCGGCACAACATCTACGTCCAGCCGATCAACTACCCCACCGTCCCGCGCGGGACGGAGCGGCTGCGCTTCACCCCGACCCCGCTGCACACCGACGCGCAGATGGGCATGCTGGTCGATGCGCTGCTGGATGTCTGGAGCCGGCTGGACCTGCGGCTCGCCGCCTGAGCGGCGCGTTCGGAAAAAACCCCTTTGGCGGTAGGGGCGTTTTGCCCCCTGGACAGATGACACGCACATCCCTACTTTGAGGGGTAGTGTTGCGACCGGTTCGCAGTTTTCTCGCTGCGGGCCGGCTGTGACCGTGCCGTCCATCCTGTAAACCGGGGCATCGCCCAGGGGGTTCGCCATGTACCGTGACAACTCGCTGATGCCGAAGGAGGCCGTGCGCCTCGTCGTCCTGGGCACGCTGATCCAGGGCGGCCCGTTGCGTTACGCCGATCTGGCCGGTTCCGTCCGTCATTTCCTCGATCGTATGATGGGTCCGTCGCTGGACCTGATGGGCACCTCGCTGGAGATGCTGCGCTACGAGGGGTTGATCGAGGCGCTGGACGGCAGCGGCATGGAGGACAACGCCCTGCTCGGTCCGACCGAAACCGGCCGGGCGGAGTTCGACACGCTGATGCGCGCCAATGTCCGCGCGCCGTCGGCCGACGGGCTGAACAAGCTGGTCACCGCGCTGAAGCTGCGTTTCCTGCATCTGCTGGACGTTGAGTCGCAGCGCGACCAGATCGACAATCTCGTGGCGCTCAGCGAGACCGAACTGGCTCGGCTCGGCGACCTGAAGCGGGCGGACGTCGGCAGCGACGGCCATTTCGCCTCCTGGCTGGACCGCGACATCGCCCAGACGGAAGAGCGTCTGGCCTGGTTTCAGGAACTGCTCTCCCGGCTCTGATCCCCCTTTTGGATATGAGGTTTATTTCGCGCGGCGCGTCCCTATCGCATAGGGGCGCGCCGCGTCTGTTTCGGCGTCCGGTTTTGGTGTACCTTCGGGCTACCCCTTTCTCCCAGCCGGAACCCTCTCCATGGCCTCGCCCCTGTCGACCGACGACCTCGAAGACCGCTTGCGCATGGAGTTCGTGGACGACGCGCGCGATCGGCTGGAGCTGATGAACGCGACGCTTGCGGACCGCGTGAAGGGCGAGCGCAGCGACACGGACACCATCGGCGTACTGCGGCTGGAAGCCCACAATTTCAAGGGCATGGGCACCAGCTTCGGCTATCCCACCGTCAGCCTCGTCGCCCACCGCCTGGAGGATTACCTCAGCGGCCTGAAGCGGCTGGACGAAAAGCAGCTGGTCGACGCCCAGATCTTCATCGACCGCATCTCCGAACTGGTCGACCGCGCCGAACAGCCGCTGCTGGCCGAGACCAACCGGATCATCCGCGCCCTGCCGGTGCGCTATGAGTTCCAGGTCACCGACGTCGACGTCCGCAACGTCGAGATCATGCTGGTCACCCCGTCCAAGGTCGTCGCCAAGAAGCTGGGGACGGAGCTGGCGGCCTGCGGCTTCCGCACCATGACGGTGACCGACCCGATCGAATCGATCAGCCTTGCCGTGCGCGTGCCGCCGGACATGGTCATCGCCTCGATGGTGATGGACGGGCTGTCCGGCCTGGACCTGATCCGCGGCCTGCGCGCCATGAGCGTGACCCAGCATGTGCCGATGGCGCTGCTGACCTCGCTGAACCTCGACCACCCGTCGCTGAAGGAGATCCCGTACGGCGTCTCCGTCATCCGCGTCGGCGAACATTTCGGCGACGACTTCGCCGCGGTGGTGGCCAAGCACAATCTGGGCTGAGCCTTTTCCGGCCGTCATCCCCGCGAAGGCGGGGATCCAGGCTTCCCGGCCGATCGCCTGAAATGGCTGGATTCCCGCCTTCGCGGGAATGACGGGCAAGAGGCGTGGTTGTAGGACTGGCAGTGTCGGAGCGCTGCATGCTCCATTCGGCTGAACGTCATCGTCATATAGCCGCGCTTGCGCCGGCGGGAATCCCCATGTTAGGCGTCAAACCGGTCCCACAGGCTGGAGCAGCGCCCGAATGACGGAGGTTCTTCGCCGGTACGGCCCGGTCCTGACCGGAGTGATCCTGCTGGCGGTGGCGCTGTGGCTGGCGCTGCTGGTGGTGCTGCCGCAGCTGATGATGATCGGCTTCTCCTTCCGGCCATCGCTGCCTCCGTCCAAGATCGGCGGGCCGGAGGACGTGTTCACGGTCAAGAATTACCTGACGCTGTGGACCAACCGGATCCATCTGGCGATCTTCCTGAAGACGATCTGGGCCAGCGCGCTGGTCACCGCGACCACGCTGGCGGTCTGCTATCCGGTCGCCTTCTATCTGGCGCAGGTGGCGCCGAAGCGGCGATTGCCGCTGCTGATCCTGATGCTGGTCGTGCCCTTCTGGATCAACGAGCTGCTGCGTACCTTCTCCTGGTACATCATCCTGGCGTTCAATGGGCCGCTGAACGCGATTCTGCTGGGGCTCGGCATCGTCGACGAGCCGCAGCGCTTCCTGGGCGGTGACGGCGGGGTGATCGTCGGGATGGTCTACGTCTACATCCTGTTCATGGTCTTCCCGCTGTACAACGCCATCGAATCGCTGGACCGCAACCAGATCGAGGCGGCGCGGGATCTGGGCGCCGGCTGGCTGCGCATCCACCGCCGCATCGTGCTGCCGCATGCGAAGCCGGGCATCGCCGTCGGCTGCATCATGACCTTCATGCTGGCGGCCGGCAGCTATGCCGTGCCGGCGCTGCTGGGCGGGCCGAACAGCCGCTGGTTCACCGAGATCATCTACAACTGGTTCTTCGAGGGCGGGAACTGGAACCAGGGGGCGGCCTACGCCTTCATCCTGCTGGTGCTGTGCATCGGCTTCATCCTCGGCGCGATGCGGCTGTTCCGCGTCGGGCTGGCCGATATCGCGAAATGAGCCCGCCGTTCATGAGAAGGCCGACATGACCGCCGCCCGACTCCGCCGCCTGCTGACCGGCGCCTATCTGGTGCTGTTCTTCTGCTATCTGTTCCTGCCGCTGGGCATCATGGCGGCGGCGACCTTCAACAGCAGCCGCTTTCCCACCGTCACCCCCTGGATGGGCTTCACATTGGGCTGGTTCCAGGCGCTTTGGGAGGACCAGCGCATGTGGGCGGCGCTGGGCACCAGCCTGATCGTCGGGGCGGGGGTGATCGCGCTGGCGGTGCCGCTGGGGCTGGCGGCGGCGCTGCTGCTCGACCGGTTGCACAGCCGGGCCAAGACCTTCCTCTACGCGCTGATGGTGTCGCCGCTGCTGACGCCGGGGGTGATCGTCGGCATCTCGACCCTGGTGTTCTGGCGGGAGTGGTTCGGGGTCAGCGGCGGGCTGTTCCTGACGGTGGTCGCGCAGTCCAGCTTCATCGCCGCCTATGCCATGCTGCTGTTCTCGGCAAGGCTGGAGCGGTTCGATCCGGTGCTGGAGGAGGCCGCGCTCGACCTCGGCGCCAGCCATGGGCAGGTGTTCCGGCGCATCACGCTGCCGTACCTGATGCCGGCGATCCTGTCGGCGGCCCTGCTGGCCTTCCTGCAGAGCTTCGAGAACTACAACACCACGCTGTTCGTGCGCGGGTTGGACACCACCCTGACCGTCTATATCGCGACCAAGGTGCGCACCGGGCTGACCCCGGCGGTCAACGCGCTGTCGCTGGTGCTGATCGCGCTGACCATCCTGGGCGCCGTCGTCTACGAGGCCTTGCGCCGGCGCGAGGCGCGCCGGCAGGCAGGGTCCGCAGTCGCTTGAGGGGCAACCGCCTGATCGTCAGTCCTCTTCCGCCTCGTCGGCGTCCGCCTCGATCTGGGCGGCGAGGTCGCGCAGCATGTCGATGACGTCTTCGTGGCTGGTCTCGTCCACGGCGGCGTTCACCGCGGCCTCGATCATGGCGACGGCGATGTAGGGGCCGAGCGGGCCACCTTCCTTGATCGCCTCATCCAGATGCTTTTCGGCGATCGACAGCGCCTTTTCGAACAGCGCCTCGGCCGTCTGGTTGGTGGTGTCCTTGCTCATCGTCCGGTCCGTTGCGGAGGGTTGGTCCGACTCCAATAACACGCCCAATCGGCGATTGGCGCGGGAATTCGCTGTCCCGGCCGCAAATAGAGGCCGCGAAACGGGAAGCCGGGCTTGCGCCGCCCCGGACCATACGCCACAGTCCGGAGATGCGTTGACCTATACGGCAAGAGAGACAGCATGACCGGGACGCCCGACCTGACCAGCCCCGACCTCTACCGCTTCTGGTGGGAGGAGCGCGTGCGCTTCAACGACCTGGACGCCGTGGGACACGTCAACAACAACGCCATCGGCGTCTTCTTCGAACAGGCGCGTATTGCCCTATTGCATGGCGCCGGCGGCTTCCGCGACGAGGATCCCTGGACGGTCGTGCTGGCCCGCAGCCTGATCGAATACAAGGCGGAACTGCTCTATCCCAACACCGTGCGGATCGGCGCGCGGACGCTGCGGGTCGGCACCAGTTCCATCACGCTGGGCTGCGCGATCTTCCTGGGCGACCGCTGCATCGCCACCCAGGAAGCGGTGGCGGTGATCGTCGACAAGGCGGCCCATCGCCCGACCCCCATCCCGGAACCGTTGCGCGCCAAGCTGCTGGAGGCGTAAAGGGAGGCGCAATAGCCCCCGCATCCCGACGGATCCCCGCCATGACGCGCTCCCCCCAGCGCCCTTCCGGCAAGCGCCCCTTCGCCAAGGGACGCCCGCCCGCCCGCAAGACCGCCCAGTTACCCGCCGAAATGCGGGAGATGGAGGTTGCCGTCGCCGATGTCGGTGCGCGCGGCGACGGGATCGCGTTCGCCGAGGGCCTGCGCCTGTTCGTGCCCTACACGGTGGCCGGCGACCGCGTGCGTGTACGTGTTGCCGAGGGCGACGGGAAAGGGGAGGGCGTACGGGCCGACCTGCTTGAGGTTCTTGAGCCCAGCCCCGGCCGCCAGACGCCGCCCTGCCGCCATTTCGGCCGCTGCGGCGGCTGTACGCTCCAGCAGATGGACGATGCGACGTACGCTGCCTGGAACAGCGGGATGGTACGCGGCGCGCTGGAGCGGGTCGGGCTGGGCGATGTCGCGCTGGAACCGCTGGCGCGTACGCCCGCCGGCGCCCGCCGCCGTGCCCGCTTTGCGGCGCTGAAGCGCGGCAAGCGCGTCTGGTTCGGCTTCAACGAGCGGCAGAGCCACCGGCTGGTCGATCTGGAGGAGTGCCCGATTTTGGCGCCCCGCCTGTTCGCCCTGGTGGAGCCTCTGCGCGCTGTGCTGGCGGAGATCCTGCCGGACGGCGGCGACGCCGACGTGGTGCTGACCGACCTGGAGGGTGGCGCCGACCTGCTGCTGGTCGGGCCGCGCAGCCTGGACCGGGAGGCCCGCGAGGCGCTGGTCGCCTTCGAGCCGGAGCGCATCGCCCGCATCGCCTGGCAGCCCACCGACCGCGCGGCCGTGGAGCCGGTGGCGAACCGCCGTCCGGCCTTCATCCGTTTTGCAGGCGTTCCGATCCAGCCGCCGCCCGGCGCCTTCCTGCAGGCCAGCGCCGAGGGCGAGGCGGCCCTGGTGGCGGCAGTACGCGAGGGGGTGGGGCAGGCGTCGCGCATCGCCGACCTGTTCGCCGGCATCGGCACCTTTTCCATTCCGCTTGCGCAACAGGCGGCGGTTCATGCGGTGGAGGGTGACGAGGCGGCGGTGACGGCGCTCGGCCGCGCGGTGCAGGGCCTGCGGCTGACGGTGGAGCGGCGCGACCTGTTCGAGAACCCGCTGGGGGCGAAGGACCTCAACCGTTTTGACGCGGTGGTGTTCGACCCGCCGCGCGCCGGGGCGGCGGCCCAGGCGGCGGCGCTCGCCGGAGCCAAGGTGCCGCGGGTGGTGGGGGTGTCCTGCAACCCCACCAGCTTCGCCCGCGACGCGCGGGTCCTGGTTGATGGCGGCTATCGCCTGGTGAAGGTCTGGCCGGTCGACCAGTTCCTGTGGTCGGCCCATGTGGAACTGGTCGGCCTGTTCGAGCGGTGAGGAGGCTGTCGCAGCCTCCCCATCGTCGCATCAATCCAGCTGCAGAACGATCGCCTTCAGATAGGCCGACTCCGGCAGGTGCGGGTGAACCGGGTGGTCGGGGCCGGCGCCGGCGCTGCGCAGGATGCGGCCGGTGCGGCCGGCGTCGTGCAGGCCGCGGGCGACCTGTTCGGCGAAGGTCGGCGGATCGACATTGTGGCTGCACGACCCGCAGAGCAGAAAGCCGCCCGGCGCCGTGATCTTCGCGGCCAGACGCGCCATCTTGCGGTAGGCGCGGCAGCCGACCGCCAGATCCTTCTTCGACTTCACGAAAGCCGGCGGATCGGCCACTACCACCTGGAAGGTCTCGCCGGCCTCGATCAGCCGTTCCATCTCCTGGAAGGCGTCGGCCTTGCGCGCCTCGAAGCGGTCGGCGACGCCGTTCGCCTCGGCGGCGCGGGTGGCGTTCTCCAGCGCCAGGGCGGAGCGGTCGACCGCGACCACATGGGTGGCGCCGGCCACCGCGCACTGGATGCCGAAACCGCCGTTGTAGCTGTAGAAGTCGATGGCCCGGCCGCCCTTGGCCAGCGAGGCGATGAAGGCACGGTTGTCGCGCTGGTCGTAGAACCAGCCGGTCTTCTGGCCGTCCAGCGGGTTGGCGAAGAAGGTCACGCCGTTCTCTTCAAGGCGGATCGAGCCGTCGATCTGGCCCTTGGCCAGCCGGGTCTCCTCCGTCAGCCCTTCCAGCGCGCGCTGGCTGCCGTCGTTGCGCAGGATGACCGCGCGCGGCGCCATCACCTCGTCGATGGCGGCCAGGATGTCGTCGATCCGGCTGTCCATGAAGACGGAGTTGGCCTGGACCGTCACCACATCGTCGAAACGGTCGACGATGAGGCCGGGCAGACCGTCGGCCTCGGCATGGACGACGCGGTAGAAGGGACGAGAGAACAGACGGTCGCGCAATTCCACCGCGCGGCGCAAACGGCCGGCGATGAAGGCGCGGTCCACCACGGTCGCCGGGTCGTTCGACAGCAGCCGGGCGGCGATCAGCGTGTGGGGATTGAAGGTGTAGATGCCCAGCGGCGTCCCGCCGGGGTCCAGAAGCCGCACCGGGCTGCCGGGCGGCACCGCCTTGGCGATGCTGTCCATCTGGACTTCGTTGGAATAGACCCAGGGATGTCCATGCATGACGCGCCGCTGGCGGCCGGCCTGCAAATGGATGGGCGGGTATTTCTTGACGGGTTTGGTGCCGGTGTCGCTCATGGCCGCATCCTAGCGGCAAATCGCCGGCGCGCAATGGCTGCCTGCCCCGCCCACCTACTTGGGCCCACCAACTCGGGCCCACCTACTCGGCGCGCAGGGTGCCGCCCGGCAGGCCCGGGGCGTTGTCGTTGACCACGACCAGATCCTTGCAGAAACGAACCGTCTCCTGCCGGTGGCCTTCGGTGCGGAAGCAGTCGGGGATCGGGTTGCGGCGGGAATCCCGCTGCATGTAGCGCTCCGGCAGGGTGGTGTGGATGGCGGCGCAGCCGAGCCGCCGTGCCAGCCCCTCCATCGCCTGCAGCAGAGTCTCGGCGGGGCCGGCGACGTCGAACAGGTCGAGCACGACGAAGTTGTCGACGCACAGCGTCCGGCCATGGAGCAGCTGCGCCTCCACCGCGTAGGAGAACAGGCCGTGCATGTACCCCTGGGTGTTCTGCACGGTCATGATGCCCCTGGCCGCGGGCAGGCCGTCCGCCCCGGCACCTCTCCCGCCTCCGCCCCCGTCCCCGCCCTTGGGGCTGCTGCCCACGGTTGCGCTGTCGAGCAGCGCTGCGGCAAATGCGCGCCATTGGTCGACCCCCAGGCCCGGTGCGATGGCGCAGACCAGCGGATAGGCCTGGTCGATTTGGCGCCGACCAAGGGGTTTGGCGATGAAACTGTCGTCCATTTCAGTCCGGCCGATTGCAAGGACACTGAACGATGGCAGGCCCTGGCCGCAAGGGTCGTTGACGTAGATCAATGTTGCTGAACCCCCCCATACACATAGTGGCGTCCATTGGAGACAGGCGCGCCCGGCGTCCCTCTCGGCATTTCCGAGTGCAACCTGTCCCGCTCCTTAACAGTACGTACCCAGTGGTGGTGCAACCCAGAAGGCGCGGCCCCACGGCCGCCCGGGGCAAACGGGAGAGATTTATGACATCAGCGACTCTGACTTCAGGGGCCACCCTGGGCAGCCAGCGGGTGTCGGAAGACGTGCGTTACCATGAGGACGCCATCCGACTCTTCGTTATCGCTGCAGTGTTCTGGGGCGTGGTCGGTTTCCTGGCCGGCACCTTCATCGCTCTGCAGCTGGCCTTCCCGGCGCTTAATCTCGGGCTGGAGTGGACGAGCTTCGGGCGCCTGCGCCCGGTCCACACCTCGGCCGTGATCTTCGCGTTCGGCGGCAACGTGCTGCTCGCCACCTCGCTCTATTCGGTCCAGCGGACTTGCCGCCAGCATCTCTTCGGGGGCGAAGGGCTGGCGAAGTTCATCTTCTGGAACTACAACGTCTTCATCGTGCTCGCGGCGCTGAGCTATGTCCTGGGCTTCACCCAGGGCAAGGAATACGCCGAGCCGGAGTGGATCCTCGACCTGTACCTGACGGTCGTCTGGGTGCTCTATGCGGTCCAGTTCATCGGCACCGTGATGACGCGGCGCGAGTCGCACATCTATGTGGCGAACTGGTTCTTCATGGCGTTCATCCTGACCGTCGCCATCCTGCACATCGGCAACAACGTCAACGTTCCGGTGTCGCTGTTCGGCATGAAGTCCTACACCTACGTGTCGGGCGTGCAGAGCGCGATGGTGCAGTGGTGGTACGGCCACAACGCGGTCGGCTTCTTCCTGACCGCCGGCTTCCTGGGCATCATGTACTACTTCGTGCCCAAGCGCGCCGAGCGGCCGGTCTATTCCTACCGCCTGTCGATCGTCCACTTCTGGACCCTGATCTTCCTCTACATCTGGGCCGGCCCGCACCACCTGCACTACACCTCCCTGCCGGACTGGGCGCAGACGCTGGGCATGACCTTCTCCATCATGCTGTGGATGCCGTCCTGGGGCGGCATGATCAACGGCATCATGACCCTGTCGGGTGCCTGGGATAAGCTGCGCACCGACCCGGTCCTGCGTTTCCTGGTCACCTCGGTCGCCTTCTACGGCATGTCGACCTTCGAAGGCCCGCTGATGTCGGTCAAGCCGGTCAACGCCCTGTCGCACTACACCGACTGGACCGTCGGCCACGTGCACTCCGGCGCGCTCGGCTGGGTCGCCTTCATCTCCTTCGGCGCGATCTACTATCTGGTTCCGGTGCTGTGGAAGCGCTCGCAGCTCTACAGCCTGCGTCTGGTCAGCTACCACTTCTGGACCGCCACCATCGGCATCGTGCTGTACATCACCGCCATGTGGGTGTCGGGCATCATGCAGGGCCTGATGTGGCGCGCCTACGACAACCTGGGCTTCCTGCAGTACTCCTTCGTGGAGACCGTCGCGGCGATGCACCCGTTCTACGTGATCCGCGCGATGGGCGGCGTCCTGTTCGTCACCGGCGCTCTCATCATGGTCTACAACCTGTGGCGCACGGCGAAGGGCGATGTCCGCATCGAGAAGCCCTATGTCACCACGCCGCACAAGGCGACGGTCGGCGCGGCCTGACGCTAGGGAAGGATGCGAGAAATGGCTCAGGATAAAAAGGGCTTCAGCCACGACCTGATCGAGCGGAATACCCTTCTGCTGATCGTGCTCGTGCTGATCACCGTGTCGATCGGCGGTCTGGTTCAGATCGTCCCGCTCTTCACGATCGAATCGACCATCGAGAAGGTGGAGGGGGTCCGTCCCTACTCCCCGCTCGAGCTGGCCGGGCAGAACATCTACTTCCGCGAAGGCTGCTACAACTGCCACAGCCAGCAGATCCGTCCGTTCCGTGACGAGGTCGAACGCTATGGTCACTACTCGCTGGCGGCGGAGTCGATGTACGACCATCCGTTCCAGTGGGGCTCCAAGCGCACCGGTCCCGATCTGGCCCGCGTCGGCGGCAAGTACTCCAACGACTGGCAGGTCGCCCATCTGGTGAACCCGCGCGCGGTCGTGCCGGAGTCGATCATGCCGACCTACGGCTGGATGAAGGACCGTCCGCTGAGCTACGGCGACATCGCCGACCACCTGAAGACCCTGAAGATCGTCGGGGTGCCCTACACCGACGAGCAGATCGCCAACGCCAAGGCCGATCTGGAAGCGCAGAAGAATCCGGACGGCGACACCGCCGGCCTGACGAAGCGCTACCCGAAGGCCGTGGTCGCGAACTTCACCGGCAGCAAGACCGTCACCGAAATGGACGCTCTGGTTGCCTACCTGCAAGTGCTGGGCACCATGGTGGACTTCACCAAGTACCAGTCCAAGCAGCTGCAGCAGTAATCGGGGGAGGAATCCATGGACTTGGATTCGATCACGGTGATGCTTCGGTCCTTCTGGACGGTGTGGTTGATGCTGCTGCTGACGGGCATCCTGGTTTACGCCATGTGGCCCGGCAACCGCCGCACCTTCGACGACGCCGCCCAGATCCCGCTCAAGGATGATGGTCAGGAGCTTTAGACCATGGCACAGAATTACAAGGACGAGCTGTCCGGCGTCGAGACCACCGGCCACGAGTGGGATGGACTGCGCGAGCTGAACAATCCGCTGCCGAAGTGGTGGCTGTATCTCTTCTACGTCTGCATCGCCTGGGCGATGATCTACTACGTGTTCTACCCGGCCTGGCCGCTGGGCAAGACCTACACGAAGGGCATCCTCGGCTATTCCCAGCGCGAGGAGCTGGACACCAAGCTGGCGGAAGCGAAGGCCGGCCAGGCCAAGTACCTGACCGCCATCGCCGCCAAGTCGGTCGACGAAATCCAGAAGGACAAGGACCTGCTGGGCTTCGCGATGGCCGGCGGCCGGTCCTACTTCAACGAGAACTGCGCCGCCTGCCACGGCGCCGGCGGCCAGGGTGCCAAGGGCTTCCCGACGCTGGCCGACGACGTGTGGCTGTGGGGCGGTGCCTCGGCCGACATCTACAAGACCATCCAGCACGGCATCCGCTCGGATGACGGCGACACCCGCGGCACGCCGGGCACCGGCATGACCGCCTTCGGCAAGGACGGCATCCTCACCCGCGATCAGATCGATCAGGTGACGGACTATGTCCTGTCGCTGAACGGCAAGCCTGCCGACGCCGGCAAGGTCGCCAAGGGCAAGACCGTCTATGACGAGAACTGCGCCGCCTGCCACGGCGACGCGGCCCAGGGTGCGGTTGCCGCCGGCATCGACGGCGTTGGCGCCCCGCCGCTGAAGCAGGCCAACTGGCTCTACGGCGGCGACAAGGCGACGCTGATGGAGACGGTGACCAACGGCCGCGCCGGCGTGATGCCGGCCTGGTCCAAGCGTCTGGACGACGCGACGATCAAGTCGCTGGCGGTCTACGTCCACAACCTGGGCGGCGGCAAGTAAGCCGCTCAACGGGAAAATGGTTCGGAACTGACCGGAAAGGCGTCGGGGGGGATACTCCCCGGCGCCTTTTTCTTTGGCGCAATTGGCGGTCGGACGGCCGCTTCGTTAACTTCCTGTCATTTGATCCATCGCAATGTACCTGCGGCAATCGGTCGCCATAGTGCCTCCCGACCGGCCACACACATCGTCGATCAAACGCCGCCGACCAGTCGAAGGGCAGCCACCGACCATGAGCATGAGCACCACCACCGGAAACCGCCCCGCCGCGCCGAAGCGTGTGAAGGCACCGCGCCAGCCGGGATGGTACATCCCCTGGATCTTCGTCGGCGTCTTCATGGTCGTCCTGGCGGTTAACGGGGTCATGGTCCATTTCGCGGTGTCGAGCTGGACCGGGATCGAGACCGAGAACCACTTCATCAAGGGTCTCGGCTACAACAACGACCTTGCCGGCGCCCGTGCCCAGGCGGAGCGCGGCTGGCAGGTCGAGCCCCAATTCACCAGCACCGAACCGCGCAAGGCCGTGATCGCCATCACCGCCCGCGACAAGAAGGGCCAGATCCTGAAGGACGCCACCGTCACCGTGACGATGATCCGTCCGATCTCCGAAGGCCACGACAAGACCCTGACGCTGCCCTATCTGGGCGAGGGCCGCTATGGCGCCCCGGTGGAGCTGGATTTGGAAGGCCAGTGGGACATGCGCTTCGTCATCACCCACGCCACCGGCGACTATCAGGACCAGAAGCGCGTCTGGGTGCAGTGACGGCGGCGACGACGCCGCGACCGGGACAGTCAGGGTGACGATGAGATGACCGTCTGCCTCCATTGCGGACAAGAGCTGGGCGAGGGCGCACAGGCTGGTGCAGGTGCCGCGACCGCCGGTGCCACGACCGCCGCTGATGGTGCGGGTCCCTTCTGCTGCACCGGCTGCGCCGCCGCCTACGACCTCGTCCGCGGGCTGGGGCTGGAGCGCTATTACGAGCGCCGCAGCGTCGATCCCACCGCTCGCCCGCTGCGCCCGGACGATGCCCCGGCGGTCGATTACGAACCGCACGCGCGCGAGGAGTCCGACGGCAGCCGCAGCCTTCACCTGATGGTCGACGGCATGCAGTGCGCGGCCTGCGTCTGGCTGATCGAATCGGCGCTCAGCCGCCAGCCGGGCATCGGTCAGGCCCGCATGAACATGACCACGCGCCGGCTGACGGTGCGCTGGAATCCGAAGGAGACCGACGCCAACGCGGTGGTCGGCACCGTGGCGCAGTTGGGATACCGCGCCGTGCCCTTCGACCCGGAGCGGCTGGGCGGCGCCCAGGCCAAAAGCGAGAAGGAGCTGCTGCGCGCCATGGCGGTGGCGGGCTTCGCCATGGGCAACGTCATGCTGCTGTCGGTGTCGGTCTGGGCCGGCCACAGCCAGGGCATGGGCGCCGCCACCCGCGACCTGATGCATTGGATTTCGGCGCTGGTCTGCATGCCGGCAATCGCCTATGCGCTACGGCCCTTCGCGCGCTCGGCGCTGTCGGCCCTGCGCCACGGCCGCACCAACATGGACGTGCCGATCACCATCGGCGTGCTGCTCGCCACCGGCATGAGCCTGTTCGAGACGATCCACAGCGGCGAGCACGCCTATTTCGACGGCGCGGTGATGCTGCTGTTCTTCCTGCTGATCGGCCGTTATCTCGACCAGCGGGCGCGCGGCCGGGCGCGGTCGGCGGCTGAACAGCTGCTGGGCCTGCGCGCCAACGCCGTCACCATCCTGAACGAGGACGGGACCAGCGCCGTGGTGGCGCCGGAGCAGGTCGGCCCCGGCAGCACCATCCTGGTCGCGGCCGGCGAGCGCATCCCCGTCGACGGCCGGGTGTCCGACGGCGTGTCCGACCTCGACACCGCCCTGATCACCGGCGAGACGGTGCCGGGCACCGCGCGGCCGGGCGATCAGGTCTTCGCCGGCACCCTGAACCTGACCGCGCCCCTGCGCCTGACCGTCACCGCGGTGGGGGAAGGCACGCTGCTGGCCGAGATCGTCCGGCTGATGGAGGTGGCGGAGCAGGGCCGCGCCAAATATGTCGCCATCGCCGACCGGGTGTCGCGCCTCTACGCTCCCGTCGTGCATCTGACCGCGCTGACCACCTTCGCCGCCTGGATGCTGCTGGGCGGGGTGGTGTGGCAGGACGCGCTGATGAACGCCATCGCCGTGCTGATCATCACCTGCCCCTGCGCGCTGGCGCTGGCCGTGCCGGTGGTGCAGGTGATCGCCAGCGGCCGGCTGATGCGCCAGGGCACCCTGCTGAAAAGCCCCACCGCGCTGGAGCGGCTCGCCACCATCGACACGGTGGTGTTCGACAAGACCGGGACTTTGACCGAAGGCCACCCGGTGCCGCAACTCGACGGGCTGGCGGCGGAGGATCTGGCGCTGGCGGCCTCGCTCGCCGCGGCCAGCCGCCATCCGCTGGCCCGCGCGCTGGCCGCCGCCGCGCCGGAGGCGCCGGTGGCCGCGGGCGTGCGCGAGATCGCCGGCGCCGGCCTGTCCCTGCAGACGGCGGACGGCGAGGTGCGGCTGGGCAGCCGCCGCTTCACCGGTGCGCCGCTGGAGGCCGAGGACGCCGCCGGTCCGGAACTGTGGCTGGCCCGTCCGGGCGAGGAGCCGCGCCGGATCGTCTTCCTCGATGCCCCGCGCCCGGATGCCGCCGCGGTGGTGACGGCGCTGAAGGCGCGCGGGCTGGAGGTGAAGCTGCTGTCGGGCGACCGCAAGGGCGCGGTGGCGGTGGTGGCGGAGCGGCTGGGCATCGCCGACTGGCGGGCCGAGCAGACTCCGGCCGACAAGACCGCGGCGCTGGCCGAACTGGCGGCGCAGGGCCGCACCGTGCTGATGGTCGGCGATGGGCTGAACGACGCCCCGGCACTGGCCGCCGCCGCGGTGTCGATGTCGCCCTCCACCGCGGTGGACGTCAGCCAGACCGCCGCCGACGTGGTGTTCCAGGGCCGGCTGCTGCGCCCGATCGTCGAGACGCTGGAGGTTTCCCGCCGGTCCGGCCGTCTGGTGAAGCAGAATTTCGGCATCGCCCTGGTGTATAACCTGTGCGCCGTGCCGCTCGCGATGGGGGGGCTGCTGACGCCGCTGCTGGCGGCGCTGGCCATGTCGTCCTCGTCGCTGATCGTCATTCTCAACGCGCTGCGGCTGGCCCGCGGCGCCGTCATCAAGGATCTTCCCGTGCGGGACATCGCCGCGCGGGAAGCGTCGGGCAAGGATTCGGGTGATGGACGAGCTTCTCTATCTGATCGCGATCGCGCTGAGCCTGGGCGGTCTGGGGCTGGGGGCCTTTCTGTGGGCGCTTAAGTCCGGCCAGTTCGACGATCTGGACGGAGCGGCCCACCGCGTGCTGTTCGACGACGATCTGCCGCCGCCCGCCCGCGCCGGACATGAACCGGCCAAGCCGGCGGAGGCCGCGCGCGGGCAATAGCCACAGGGCCGGTATGGGCAATGAAAGGGTTGTATGCGTGCGAGGTTGCGATTCTCAGCGATTGCCACCAATATGGGCCCATGCGGAATGAAAGGCTGGGTTCCTCCATGCCACCCTTCGATACGGTCCGGGCTCGCGACAAGAGCGCTGCGACGGAAATGAATCCCTGCGGGGCCTGTCCCGTGCGCAGCCTGACGGTGTGCGCCGCGCTGGAACCGGAGGAATTGCGCCGTCTTGCCGACATTCTGCAGAACGTGCGCATCGACGCCGGCCACACCCTGTTCGCCGAGGGTGACGCCGCCGACGCGCTCTACAACGTCACGTCGGGCACGGTGAAGCTGTACAAGCTGCTGCCGGACGGGCGCCGCCAGATCACCGGCTTCCTGGTGACCGGCGATTTCCTGGGGCTGGCCGTCAACGACAGCTATGCCTACACCGCCGAGTCGGTGACCAGCGCCTCGCTCTGCCGCTTCCCGCGCAAGAAGATCGACGCGCTGCTGGAAGAATTTCCCAAGATGCAGCGGCGCCTGTTCTCCATGGCGTCGAACGAGCTGGCCGCCGCGCAGGACCAGATGCTTCTGCTCGGCCGCAAGACGGCTAAGGAGAAGATCTGCTCCTTCCTGCTGATGCTGTCGCAGCGCGCCGCCCGCCGCGGCCACAAGGAAAACCCGGTCTTCGTGCCGATGAGCCGCGCCGACATCGCCGACTATCTCGGCCTGACCACCGAAACCGTCAGCCGCACCTTCACCCAGCTGAAGACCGCCGGGGTGATCTCGCTGCAGGAAGGCAACAAGGTCCTGATCGCCGACCTCGACGCGATGTACGATCTGGCCGAAGGGGCCTGACGCGGCCCGACGGGGGGCATCCACGGCATTGCCGTGAACGCCGCCGCTCTACGAAGCGGTCAATCCACCGGCCGCAGTTCGAACAGCAGCCACACCAGCATCGACACCACCAGAATCGCGCCGGCCTGATGGGCGGCGGCGATGGGGATCCACACCACGGTCAGCAGCGTGGCGATGCCCATGGCGATCTGCAGCAGGACCATGGCGCCCGACGCCAGCGCGGCGCGGCCGGCGCGGCCGGGCAGGCGGGCGTTCAGGACGCGGGCGGCCAGCACCAGCACCACCACCCCGGTGAGGATCGCCAGCGCGCGGTGGATCAGCTGGATCGCCGCGGTGTTCTCGAACGGGTTGATCCACCAGGGAGTCAGCGTGTCGACCTCCGGCGGGATCCAATGGCCGGCCATCAGCGGGAAGGTGTTGTAGGCGAAGCCGGCATCCGATCCGGCGACGAAGGCACCCCAGACGATGGTGACGGCGACCAGACCCAGCGCCCAGCGGGCGTGGCGGCGCAACGGCGCCGACTCCGGCCGCCAGCCGGCCAGCGGCAGCGGGTCGAGCAGGCCCAGCGCGGTGCGCAGCAGCAGGGCATAGATCAGGATCGCGGTGCTGAGATGCAGGGCCAGCCGGTAATGGCTGACGTTCGGCGAATCGACCAGCCCGCTCTTCACCATGAACCAGCCGATGCCGCCCTGCAGCCCGCCCAGCAGGAACAGCCCGGCCAGCTTCGGCCAAAGCTCTGCCGAGACGCGGCCCTGCATCCAGAAGCGCAGGAAGGGGATCAGGAAGACGAAGCCGATCAGCTGGCCCCACAGCCGGTGGAACCACTCCCACCAGAAGATCGACTGGAAGCCGGCCAGATCCATGTGGCTGTTGTAGATGCGGAATTCCGGCGTCGCCTTGTACAGGTCGAAGACGCGGTTCCATTCCGCCGAGGACAGCGGCGGCAGGATGCCGATCAGCGGCTTCCACTCCACCATCGACAGGCCGGATTCCGTCAGCCGGGTGACGGCGCCGATCACGGCCATGGCCAGCACCATGGCGGCGCAGACCAGAAGCCAGACGGCGATGGGCCGGTTCGGGTTGGGACGGGTGGAGGCGGCGAGGCTGTCGGAGGCGAAGGCGGTCAAGGCGGCATTCCGGAGCACGGCGGTGGGATGTTCGCCAATGTGGTGCGAACATCCCGTCCCGTCAAATGCCTCCTGCCGCCTCAGCCGGATCAGGCGGTGCCGTCGGCTGTGGTCACGCCGGTCTGGGGCTGGGCGGTCTGGCCCTGGAACAGCGCCTCTTCGGCCGCGCGGCGGGCGACGAGGCCGGCCAGCTTGGTCGGCTTGCCGTTCACCGTGGCATAGACCCAGCGGCCGAACTGGTCGGCGGCCCCGGCATAATCGCCGGCATTCAGCAGCTTCAGCAGGGTCGAGCTTTGCAGGCTGCCGGCGCCCAGGTTGAAGACGAAGGAGGACAGCGCGCCGCGCTGGTCGTCGTTCAGCGCCACCTTCACCAGCGCGTCGACGCGGCCAGCCGCCGCGGTCAGGTCGGAGGCGAGAAAGGCGTCGGCCTGCTCCGCGGTGATGGTCTGGCCCATCTTCACCCCGGCGGTGTGGCCGTAACCGATGGTGGGAACGCCGGCCGGGCAGAGGTAGGCGCTGAGGTACAGGCCCTCGAAATGCTTCACGAGATCGACCGCGGCTTGGCAGACCGGCTTGGTGGTCATGGATGCTAACTCCCGGTTGGCGCGCCGGGCGGACACCCTCCGCCCGCAACAGGGGCGATCGTATGCGAATTACGCGCTTAACGGGAAGGATAGAATGCAAATTGTCGTAATTTGCCGCAAGCCGGCCGAAGAGCCCCGCAGAGTCAGGGTGTCAGCGTCTGCGCGGCGCCAAACAGCACGAACAGGGCGAACAGCAGCGCGAACAGCCCGGCGATCGTCGTGACCTCCAGCAGCGCCTCCACCAGCCGGCCCTCGCGATTCCGCCACTCCTCCGCCTTCCGCTTGGCCGCCATCGTCCCCTCCACCTCTGCAGTCCCGGTATTCGATAAAATTTTAGCGAATACCTGGGGGTGGTGCTGTGACGGCAGTCACAGGGGGCCGAAAGGGCGCCGGCCGGGATCAGTGAAGGCGGAAATCGGCGGCGGCGTGGCGAAGCTCGCCGGGGGTGATCAGGGTGTGGCTCGCCAGCCGCACCGAATGCAGCTTGCCGTCCAGATTGCGCTGCCAGAAATCGAGGAAGCGGCGCAGCACCGGATAGTCCGGCGCCTGGTCCAGCTCCTGCCACAGGTAGCACTGCAGCAGGCCGGGATGGTCCGGCATATGGTAGAGAATCTCGGCGGTGGTCAGGCGGAAATCGCGGAGCTGGAGGCTGAGATCGGCCATGCGCGGTCTCCCGTTCGGTGGGGGGGATCGGGTGGGTCTGGCGGTGTCCGGTTCCTCCCGGTGCCGTCCCGGCAGGGCGGCAGGCGCCGGAACGGTCGGGTCCCCGGTGACCGTTTGAAGAAATCTTGCCGCCGCGCGGGTCGGGGCGCAATGGAAAATATCGTCCAATTACAATGTGTTAGCAGCATGTTGCCGTGAGTGCTGCCGGCATTCGCGCCAAATTCCGAAACGAGCCTCTTGAATCCCCAAACCGGTTCGATTAGCTGTCTGGCACTCGCCGGGTGGGAGTGCTAACAGCCGCCGCCCGCGCCAATTCACGTCAGTCAGAACCAAGCCTTGATCCAAGGAGGCATTCCATGAAGTTCCGCCCGCTGCACGACCGCGTCGTCGTCAAGCGTCTGGAGTCCGACACCAAGACCAAGGGTGGGATCATCATCCCCGACACGGCCAAGGAAAAGCCGCAGGAAGGCGAGATCATCGCCGTCGGCCCCGGCGCCCGTGACGAGGCCGGCAAGGTCGTGGCGCTGGACGTCAAGGCCGGCGACCGTATCCTGTTCGGCAAGTGGTCGGGCACGGAAGTGAAGATCGAAGGCGTCGATTACCTGATCATGAAGGAATCGGACATCATGGGCGTCATCGAGGCCTAAGTCCTCCGCCCGTATCCTTCGAAATTTACAAGTTAAAGGAATCGAGACATGGCTGCCAAAGACGTCAAGTTCGGCCCCACCGCGCGCGAAAAGCTGCTGCGTGGCGTTGACATCCTCGCCGACGCCGTGAAGGTCACGCTGGGCCCGAAGGGCCGCAACGTCGTGATCGAGAAGTCCTTCGGCGCTCCGCGCATCACCAAGGACGGTGTGTCGGTCGCCAAGGAAATCGAGCTGTCGGACAAGTTCGAGAACATGGGCGCCCAGATGGTCCGCGAGGTCGCCTCGAAGACCAACGATCTGGCCGGTGACGGCACCACCACCGCCACCGTCCTGGCCCAGGCCATCGTCCGCGAAGGCGTGACGAAGGTCGCCGCCGGCCTGAACCCGATGGACCTGAAGCGCGGCATCGACATCGCCGTCGCCGCCGTCGTCGCCGACATCCAGGCCCGCGCCAAGAAGGTCACGACCAACGACGAGATCGCCCAGGTCGGCACCATCTCCGCCAACGGCGAAGCCGAGATCGGCAAGATGATCGCCCAGGCGATGGAGCGCGTCGGCAACGAGGGCGTCATCACGGTGGAAGAGGCCAAGAGCCTGGACACCGAGCTGGACGTCGTCGAGGGCATGCAGTTCGACCGCGGCTACCTGTCGCCGTACTTCATCACCAACGCCGACAAGATGATCGCGGATCTCGAGAATCCGTACATCCTGCTGCACGAGAAGAAGCTGTCGGGCCTGCAGCCGCTGCTGCCGGTCCTGGAGTCGGTCGTGCAGTCGTCGCGTCCGCTGCTGATCATCGCCGAGGACATCGAGGGCGAGGCCCTGGCCACCCTGGTCGTCAACAAGCTGCGCGGCGGCCTGAAGATCGCCGCCGTGAAGGCCCCGGGCTTCGGTGATCGCCGCAAGGCGATGCTGGAGGACATGGCCATCCTGACCGGCGGCCAGGTCATCTCGGAAGACCTCGGCATCAAGCTCGAGAACGTCACGCTCGACATGCTGGGCACCGCCAAGAAGGTCGTGATCTCCAAGGAGACCACCACCATCGTCGACGGCGCCGGCGAGAAGGCCGACATCGAAGCCCGTTGCGGCCAGATCCGCGCCCAGGCCGAGGAGACCACCTCGGACTACGACCGCGAGAAGCTGCAGGAGCGTCTGGCCAAGCTGGCCGGCGGCGTCGCGGTCATCCGCGTCGGCGGTGCGACCGAGGTCGAGGTGAAGGAGCGCAAGGACCGCGTTGACGACGCCATGCACGCCACCCGCGCCGCGGTGGAAGAGGGCGTGGTCGCCGGTGGCGGTTCGGCCCTGCTGTACGCCGGCAAGGCCCTGGACAAGCTGGTCCCGGCCAACGACGAGCAGCGCGTCGGCATCGACATCATCCGCCGCGCCCTGCAGGCCCCGGTCCGTCAGATCGCCTACAACGCGGGCACCGACGGTTCGATCGTGGTCGGCAAGCTGCTGGACCAGAACGACCCCAACTTCGGCTACGATGCCCAGAAGGGTGAGTTCACCGATCTGGTCGCCGCCGGCATCATCGATCCGGTGAAGGTGGTCCGCACCGCTCTGCAGGATGCGGCCTCGATCGCCGGCCTGCTGATCACCACCGAGGCGATGATCGCCGAGAAGCCGGAGAAGAAGGCTGCTCCGGGTGGCATGCCGGGTGGCATGGGCGGCATGGACGACATGGGCTTCTAATAGCCCATCGGCCGACCGTTCCACGGTTCGGGAAAGGGGCGCCTCCGCGAGGGGGCGCCCTTTTTCTTTTGCCCGGAGGGAAGCGGGGGAGCGGGGGCATACAGGCATGCAGCTTGGTGGTCAGCCACTCCGCCGAGCCGTCGGGCACCGCTTTCAGCGTCATCCCCGCGAAGGCGGGGAACCAGCCGTTTCAAGCACTTGCCGCGAAAGCCTGGACCCCCGCCTTCGCGGGGGTGACGGTCGATGAGGTGTGATTCAGGCTTCGGTCGGACGTGCGGGCCCCGCGCAAGTGCCGGTGGGCCGTGACACCCCGGCCATCCTGAAATGTCAAGGCGAAGTCCGCCTTGCTTTGCCGCGGTCGCCTCCCAATAATCCGCCCCTCTCTTGCCGGGTGCCCCAGCGTGGGGCGCCGGCCTCCTGACTTCCGTATATTTCAACGAGGGCCTGTTCCATGCGCTCCTTCGAGGGCCAGCATTCCGACAACGTCGCCATCAAGCGCAGCCGCGAGGAGAAGCAGCGTCAGCTGGTTCAGCTCAAGGAGCAGCTGGCGACGCTGAAAGCCCACGCGGCCCCCGCCATCCGTGAAGCGTTGGTCAAGCGCATCGCCGAACTCGACGCCGAACTGCGCCAGCCCGCCAAGCCGCCCCGCGAGGGCCGCGAGGGGCGCGAGGGCCGTGGTGGCGAGGGCCGTGAAGACGCGCCGCGCCATCCCCGCCGCGAATCCCGCCCCAGCGTCTTCCGCGCCGAAGACAGCGGCGACCGCGGCGGCGCCCTGTCCGCGTCCAGCGTCTTCGCCTCGCCCCGCCGCCGCAGCTGAAGCACGGACAGCCCGATGCCCGCCAACCGCGTCGCCTCCGCCAAAGGATCCCGCCTGGCCGATCAGGCCTGGCTGCTGATGATGCTGCCGCCCCTGTTCTGGGCCGGCAACGCGGTCCTGGGGCGCGCGGTCGCCGGGGCGGTGCCGCCCATCGGGCTGGCCTTCTGGCGCTGGTGCCTGGGCATGCTGGTGGTGCTGCCCTTTGCCTGGCCGCACCTGCGCCACGACATCACGCCGATCCTGGCGCGGTGGAAGAGCGTCCTGCTGCTGGGCACGCTGGGCATCGGCATCTACAACACCTTTCAATACATCGCGCTGAACACGACGACCGCGCTGAACTGCGTGATGCTGCAGTCGTCGATGCCGGTGATGATCGTGCTGATGAGCCTCGTGCTGTTCCGTGACCGGATCGGGGCGATGCAGGGGGTGGGGATCGCCGTCTCCCTGGTCGGCGCGATGACCCTGATCTCGCACGGCGATCCGGCGACGCTGCTGGGACTGCAGCTGAATGCCGGTGACGTCTGGATGCTGGCGGCGGTGGTGATCTATGCCGCCTATACCACCCTCCTGCGCCGCCGGCCGGCGATTCATGGTCTGAGCTTCGTCGTCGTCACCTTCGCCATCGGCGCGGTGGAACTGCTGCCCTTCTACATCTGGGAGAGCCTGACCGGCCATCCGGTAGAGGCCAGCGGCATCACCCTGCTGGCGGTCGGCTATACCGTGCTGTTCCCGTCCATCGCCGCCTATCTCTGCTTCAACCGGGCAGTGGAACTGCTCGGTCCCAACACCGCCGGTCTCGCCATCCATCTGGTGCCGGTCTTCGGCAGTCTGCTGGCCATCCTGTTCCTGGGCGAGCAGCCGCATCTGTATCACGGGATCGGCATCGCCCTGATCGCCGCCGGCATCGTCCTGGCGACCCGCCGCCGGGCATGAGCGGAGGCGCGACCAGCGCCAATAATAAAATTACCGTCAAAGGGAAATTTTAAAACTGCGTCTAGGAAACAAAAAAATTAGGATTGAGTTACTTCGTGTGCAGAAAATTTGGAATGGCGTCTTCTGTAAGCCGGCAGTCGGTCCAGGAGAATAACTTGCGAATATACTTGCGAAGTTCGCCATCTGGTTTTGTACCGCGCCGCGGGATAGCGCCTTGATTGGGTTTCTTGTTCGGATGTTCGCCCGTATAATATCCCCGATATCCTTTTAGACATCCCCACTATCCCTCGCGCCTGCGGCGGTCAATAAGGGATGACCGCTAAAATGCGGGTCATGGCGGCGGTTCGGTAGCGGATCGATCGTCGTGTGGAGCCGGCGCTGTTCGCCGGTCCGATGTGGTGGAGGTCCCAAGATGCCCCTGCAAATGTCCGCGCCCGCTTACACGCAAACCGCCTGTCTGGTTCATATCGTCGACGGCGACCTGCTGTCGCGCAGCACGCTCTCGCGGGCGCTGGGCGCCGTCGGCATCGCCTGCCGGGTCCACAGCACCGCCGCCGACGCGCTGGCCGTGCTGGGCACCGCGTCGGCCTGCATCGTCCTGCGCAGCGACCTGCCGGACATGACCGCCATCGAATTCATGGCCGAGGCCTCGCTGCACGGGCATGACCTGCCGGTTCTGGTGGTGACCGAGCAGGGCGACGTCGACGCCGCCGTGGCCGCGATGAAGGCCGGCGCGATGGACTGCATCGCCCATCCCTTCGCCATCCCGGCCTTCCTGGAGCGGCTGCGCGCCTGTCTCGCCTCCGGCAATCCGCAGGCCCAGCAGCGCGACCGCAGCCGCGACGCCGTCCGCCGGCTGGCCCTGCTGAGCCGCCGCGAGTCGGAGGTCTTGGAACTGATCGTCGAGGGCAAGCAGAGCAAGACCATCGCCTGGGAACTGGGCATCAGCATCAAGACGGTGGAGGTCCACCGCGCCCGCATCATGGAAAAGACCGGCTGCCGGTCCATCGTCGGGCTGGGCCGCCTGTGGGAGGCGGCGGAGATCCTGCGCGGGCGCGACCTGCCCCATGGGCTTCCCGTCCGCCAGCCGGCCCAGCCGGTACTGATGGAAGTGGCGGCATCCTGACGCAGGGCACGAGGCGGCATCCTGGAAGTTGCGCTTCGTCCGGCTCCGGCCGGACGAAAAATGAGACGAGACGTGTCCTTTGCGTGGGCTTGACCCCAAGAGGATTGTAATGTTCTGGCGATGAGCAACCAGAACGCCGACAGGAGCGGTCCGATGTTCCCCGATCATGGTCACCGTCGCATTGCCGTGGCGTCGCCCGACGACATCGCCACGGCGCGTCGGATCGCGGCGGAGCGGGCCGAGGGCGTACTGGCGGCCGACGAGGCGGCCCGGCTGGACCGGCTGGTGGCCGCGCTGGCCGAGCATGCGCTGGGCCTGCCGGACGGGACTCTGCTGATTGCGCGGATGCGGTCGGGCGCCGGTGTCGAATGCCTGGCCTACGACCGCGATCCCGCCACCGCCGAGCTGCCCGCGCCATCCGAGGGCGATGCGCCCGCCGGGCTCGGCGTCGCGCTGGAAACGGTCCGGGCGCAGGCCGACCGTTTCCACATCCATGCCACACCGGGCATCGGCTCGGCGCTGCTGGCCCGCGTGTTGCGGCCCGGGGCGGACGATGCGCCGCCCGCCGACGCCATGGTGCAAACCGGGTCCGTCATGGTCGAGCGGAGCGGGGGCGAGGCCGCGCGGGGCGGCCCCTTCATCGACCATTGGTTCGTCAGCTGCGCGCCCGCCCGCGGCGGGTACGGCCCCTGCGGAATCGCGCTGATGATCGACGGCGACACGGTGGCCGGCGGCAATGCAGGCGTGGACGCCGGGGCCGGGGCCGGGGAGGGCAATGGCGAGGTCTATGGTCCTCCCCGCTATCCCCCCACCGTGATGACGCCCGGGGTGATCCGGCAGGTGGAGACGGTGGTCGCCGCCACGGTGCCCGGCCTGCCGGCGCCCATGGTGGTCAATGCGATCCGGCGCGATCTGAAGGGGCGGCCCGAACTGGGGCTTTCCGAGGACAAGACCCTGGCGCAGATCGGACGGGCCGCCGTCGCGGTTCTGCGTTTCGACGCCAAGGCCGTCGACTATACCGCGCTCGGCACCGTGGCCGGGGCGGTGGTGCGGCCGCAGGAACTGACGGCGCTCGGCGCGCGCTGGGCGATGATCGGCTTCAACCCGCTGGCCCCGGCCGCCGTCCATCTGCTGTGGGGACCGGGCGACCACGTCGTGCTCTACACCGGCGGATGCGCCCGGCTGCCCGCCCTGTTCATCCGCCGTGACCTGCGCACGGTCGAACCGACGCTGGCGGCACTGGTCCTGCTGCGCGACGGCGCGGTGTGCGACGACGACCACACCATCCTGGTGCTGCGCAACCGCGCCGATCAGGTGCCGGCGTCGGCCGCCTGACGAAGGACGCTGATCAGGATCCACCGCGTCGTGCGTTTCATATTAAACGCATGACGCGGTGGCTTTATGTTCGGCGATCGGATTCACGCTCCAAATCGATTCCGATTCTACGCGATCCGATCTAGCGGCCCCAGCCGCGCGGGCCGCCGGGGCGTTCCCATGCATGCGGGTCGCCGTTGTGGTTCCATTCCCGGCGGTGCCAGCCGCGATCGCCGCGATCGCCCCAACCGCGGTCGCCCCAGCGGCGGTCGCCATCCCACGAGCGGTAGCGGTAGCCGGGCTGCACGATGACCGGCGGCGGCACCGCATAGACGGTGGGCGGCGGCGCCACCACCGGCCCGCCGTAAGCGGGATAGTAGGGATCGTAGCCATCGTAGGCGACACAGCCGGACAGCGTGGCCGCACCCGCGGCCAGAAGCAGGGCGGTCAGCATCTTCGGCAGGATTGTCGGACGAATGGTGCGCATGGCCTTGCTTCCTGTCTTGCGGAGGACCGGGATCGGCGAAGAAAGCGGTCATCGGTACAAACAGCCCAACCCGCCCGGCTATTCCATACCCCTTTGGCGTCACCCTGTCCGGAGCGGGTGCGGCGGCAAGCCGTCCATCGCGGTTTCTGATGGATGAAACAAGAACTATGAATTTCACATATCCGGTGGGCGCCGTCATCCTGTGTCCCGACTTCCTCCACAGCATGAAGACGAGGCCATCATGAAAGCCATCGGTTACCGCAAATCCCTGCCCATCACGGATGCCGACGCGCTGATCGACGTCGAGATCGACCGCCCGACGCCCGCCGGCCGCGACCTGCTGGTCCGGGTGGAGGCGGTGTCGGTCAACCCGGTGGACACCAAGCTGCGCCGCAACGCCTCGCCGGCTAACGGTGACCTGCGCATCCTGGGCTTCGACGCCGCCGGCATCGTCGAGGCGGTCGGACCGGGCGTGACCCTGTTCCGTCCCGGCGACGCGGTGTTCTATGCCGGCGCCATCGACCGTCCCGGCACCAACAGCGAATATCATCTGGTCGACGAGCGCATCGTCGGCGCCCGCCCGGCCAGCCTGAGCGTCGCCGAGGCCGCCGCCCTGCCGCTGACCGCCATCACGGCCTGGGAGATGCTGTTCGACCGGCTGGGCCTGCCGCGTGAAGGTGGAGAAGGCAAGTCGCTGCTGATCGTCGGCGGGGCCGGCGGCGTCGGTTCCATCGCCATCCAGCTGGCCCGCCGGCTGAGCAAGGTCCGGGTGCTGGCCACCGCCTCGCGGCCGGAGACCGCCGACTGGGTGCGCGAACTGGGCGCCCATGACGTGATCGACCACAGCCGGCCGATGGCGGAGCAGGTGAAGGCGCTGGGACTTGCCGGTGTCGATTACGTCTTCTCCACCAACGCGACCGACCGCCATTTCCCGGATCTGGTCGAGCTGGTGGCGCCGCAGGGCCATATCGGCCTGATCGACGATCCGGAGCCCATCGACGTCCGCCTGCTGAAGCGCAAGAGCGTCTCGCTCCATTGGGAGCTGATGTTCACCCGGTCGCTGTTCCAGACCGACGACATGATCGCCCAGCACGAGTTGCTGACCGAGGTGTCGCGGCTGGTCGATGCCGGCACCCTGCGCACGACGCTGACGGAAACGCTGGGCCGCATCGACGCCGCCACCCTGCGCAAGGCCCACGCCCTGATCGAATCGGGCAAGGCCCGCGGCAAGGTCGTGCTGGAAGGCTTCTGATCCGCCGGCGCGTCCCCCCGCCGCTTTACCCCGCCAGGGCGAGCGGCGGGCGGGCCGGGCGCATCGCCGCCAGGCTTTCCACGATGAAGCCGACCAGCGGTTCGGCGAGACGGCGGTTGCGCGGCGTCTCGCCGAAGATCGCCATTTCGACATTGCCCAGCTCGGGCAGCCCATCCTCCACCCCCAGCCGGCGCACGCCGTCGGGTACCGAGGATTCGCTCAGCACCGCCACACCAAGCCCGGCGCGGACGGCGGCCTGGACCCCCATGACGCTGGCGCTGGTGTAGACCACCCGCCAGGACCGTCCGGTCTCGCCCAGCGCCGCCAGCCCGCGGTTGCGGAAGACGCAAGGGGCCGGCAGGGCGCAGAAGGGCAAGGGGCCGTCGGCCGGGATTTCCAGGCCGGGGGCGGCGATCCAGCGCATCGGCTCGGTCCAGATGGCGCGGCCGCGGCTGTCGCCGGCATCGCGGCGCGAGATCACGAGGTCCAACTCTCCGGTATCCAGCGCCGTGACCAGATCGCTGCACATCCCCACCCGCACGTCGATGTGCAGGCGCGGGTGCAGCTTGGCGAAGCGGCGCAGCACATGGGGCAGATGGTCGGACAGGAAATATTCGGCGACGCCCAGCCGCAGCTCGCCCTCCGCCGCCGGTTCGGTGAAGCGGCGCACCGTCTCGTCGTTCAGGTCCAGCAGGCGGCGGGCATAGCCCATCAGCAGTTCGCCGTCATGGGTCAGCGCCAGCGACCGGCTGGTGCGCTCGAACACCCGGCGGCCGAGAAGATCCTCCAGCTTCTTGACCTTGACGCTGATCGCCGACTGCGTCCGGCCCAGCCGTTCGGCCGCCGCGGTGAAGCCGCCGGCCTCCGCCACGGTGACGAAGGCGCGCAACGCGTCGATCTCCAGGTCGGGCAGGGACATGAGGATACATTCCGGATGGTGATCAGTGGCGCTCATCCTATCGCGATTGCTCATGGATGGCGAGCGGCGCATCGGGGCGGCCTGTGGGACAAGCGGCGGCCGGGCCGTTGAAGCCGGGCGGGAGCATCCTCATTGTCAGCCCCCGGGCCTTGCCGCCCGGATGTCCGATGATCCTGAGGAGAGAGACGCCCGATGATCCGTTTTTCCGCGCCGGCCGGCAGTTTGGCCCTCGCGTTTGCCGCTGCCGCCCTGCTCGCCGGCTGCCAGATGCCGGGCACCATGCCGCCGCCGCAACAGACCGCCGCCCTTCCGCCGCCGGCCGTGCCCAAGCCGCCGCCGGAAGCCCGCGGCATCTGGATCGTGGGCAGCCCGGCCCTGCGCGGCACCATCGATCAGGTGGCGGCCAAATATGACGGCGGCCCCGACACCAAGCCGCATCTCGATGCCCGCGGCACCGCCGCCGGATTCCGCGCCTTCTGCGCCGGGGTCGGGCTGGACCATCCCGACATGGTGGCCTCCGACCGTCCGATCAGCGCTGCCGAATACAAGCGTTGCCGCGCCGCCGGCGTCACGCTGACCGAATATGATTTCGGGCCGAAGCGCTTCGTCTACGTCAAGGACTCGCACATGATGGCGGTGCCCGGCGTCAACGACTTCGTCACCAGCTGGAGCCGGACCGGCAAGCCGGTGAGCGCGCCGACGGCGGGGAGTTAATAATTTGTGAGCTTTATGAGTTCTGCTGAGAGAGGCTCGATGAATGAACCGCTTCGCATCGAATCTCATCAAGAGCTTCTCTCGGCCGTCATTCCCGCGAAGGCGGGAATCCAGCCATATCAACCGCTTGATCCTGAAACCTGGATCCCCGCCTTCGCGGGGATGACCGCCAATAATAGCTTCTGAAAACTCACAAACCCTGAGGCGGATCAGCCCGCCGCGAACAGCCCGCCCCCATTGCTGGTGTCGGGGGCGTCGGCGGCATCATCGGCGTTGGGGTCGCCCAGCGCGGTTTCCCAGCCCAGCGCCGGCAGGGTGATGGCGCGGGTGTTGCCGAGGCCGCTGCGGCTGGTGATGAAGCCGCGCTGTTCCATGTAGGTCAGCAGGCGGCGGCCGCGCCCCTTCGACCGGCTGCCGCAGGCGCGCGCCACGTCGGCGTCGGACGGGCAGGGGGCATGGTCCAGGGCGGCGCGGGCCAACAGCAGGAAGACCGGCTGGATGTCCTCCGCCAGCGTGGCGGCGACCTCCGTCGCGCGCTGCCAGGCCGGATCGTCGCCGCTGCCCGCCCCGGCACGGGCGGTGGCGAGACGGCGGCGGAAGGCGGGCAGGGCCAGACGGTCGCCGTCCACCCCGCGGCCCCGGCAGCGCACCAGGAAATCCTGGTACAGCACGGCGAGCGAGCGGTAGGGCGCCTCCGGGTCGGCCAGCACCTCGGCCAGCACCTCGTCATAACCGGCTTCGCGCTCGGCGGCCTGTTCGGCGGTTTCCTCCGGCTCCAAGGGCAGCAGGGCGGGCTGTTCGGCGTCATCGTCGGGGGACGACGGCGGGGCGGCGGGACGGCCGCGCGCCAGTTGCGCCATCAGGTCGGCGCTGGCCGAGGTGGAGGGACGGCGCACGTAGCGCGGCGGCTCCGGCTCGGTGGTGGTGAAGATCAGGTCGCGGGCGTCCGCCACCGGCGTGGCGGGGGGCGGCATCAGGGTCGGGCTGCCGGTGCGGCCCTGGGTCTCCACCGCGCCGATGCGCAGCGGCAGCGGCCGGCGCGACAAAGCGGGGCCGAGCGCGATGAAATGGCCGCGCTCCAGGTCGCGGAACATCTCCGCCTGCCGGCGCTCCATGCCCAGCAGGTCGGCGGCGCGCGCCATGTCGATGTCGAGGAAGGTGCGGCCCATCAGGAAGTTGGACGCCTCGGCGGCGACGTTCTTCGCCAGCTTCGCCAGACGCTGGGTGGCGATCACCCCGGCCAGCCCGCGCTTGCGCCCGCGGCACATCAGGTTGGTCATGGCGCCGAGCGAGACCTTGCGCGCCTCGTCCGACACTTCGCCGGCGGCCGAGGGGGCGAACAGCTGCGCCTCGTCCACCACCACCAGCATCGGATACCAGAAGTCGCGGTCGGCATCGAACAGCCCGCCCAGGAAGGCGGCGGCGTGGCGCATCTGCATTTCCGCGTCCAGCCCCTCCAGGTTCAGGACGACGGAAACGCGGTGCTGGCGCACGCGGGCGGCGACCGATTGCAAGGCGGCCTCGCTGTGTTCGTCGGCCTCGACCACCACATGGCCGAAGCGTTCGGCCAGGGTGACGAAGTCGCCCTCCGGGTCGATCACCGCCTGCTGCACCCATTGGGCGCTCTGTTCGATCAGCCGGCGCAGCAGGTGCGACTTGCCGGAGCCGGAATTGCCCTGGACCAGCAGACGGGTCGCCAGCAGCTCCTCCAGGTCGAGCGTCGCGGCGCTGCCCGCGTTTGTCGCCCCCATGTCGATGCCGACCTTCATCCCGCTCGTCTCCCACTCACCCGAACCGCCCTCATGACTGGCGGGGCCTTCCTATAGCGCAGGCGGGCGCGGCGATACGAGGATTCGATTCGGGACGGCCGGGCCGCGGATTGGGAGGCACTCTCCGGCCGATTGAGCGGCAGAGGCCCGGATGAGCGTTCCGGTGGTGGGGTGGGTCTTGCGGCGGAGGGCGGTTTGACCATATTCTGGCGGACAGGAGGGTGCGGGGCCAACCGCACCCTCCGTCCGGTCCGGTTACTTCAGCAGGTCAAGGATCGCCTTGATCAGCTAAAGCACCAGGACCAGGAGGACGAGTGCTTTTTCCACTCTGTGCTCCCAGGTAGGTGGGACGCGGGCGGTGGCCATTCCGCCGCCCGGTTCCCACCACTGCATGCATAGCGATGCACGGTGGTGCGGGCAACGCGCATTCCACCGAACCGTGTGCGCGGTGGGCCTATGATCAACCGGAATTCGGATCCTGCCTGTTCCTCCGCGTCTGCGGCGGGAGGGCGCGTTGCGCAACAACGTGGCGCTGCGGTCATGAAACCGCAAACAAGCTCTGTTACAAGCGGATGCTGATCCCAGACGGGACCGGCGCTGGCGGACCGAGCGATGACTGTGCTGACCACGACTATGGCCGGGATTGAAACCGGGAGGTTGGAGAGCGGCCGTGCCGAGTCCTATGGCGCGAACTGGAGCGCCGTCCGCTCCGCCGACGGTGCCGCCGCGACGTTCGATTGGGCATCGGCGGTCGGGCTCTTGCGCTATGCCTTCCAACCCATCGTCCAGCTGCGGTCCGGCCGCTGCCATGGCTATGAGGCGCTGCTGCGCGGGTTCGAGCGCACCGGCTTCGCCAATGCGGGCGAATTGCTGGATGCCGCCGAGGCCGCCGGCCTGCTGGCGACGGTGGAGACGGCGCTGCACGCCAAGGCGGTCGCGGCCTACCGCGCGCTGTCGGGGTGGAGCGAGGCGAAGCTGTTCCTGAACCTGGACGCCCGGCTGATCGGCCGGCCCGACTCGCCTTGGCTCGCCCGCGATCCGGCGGCGTCGCGCAACAGCGGCATCGTGCTGGAACTGTCGGAAAGCCGGCCGGTGCCCAGCGGCGTCGCGGTGGATGCGGCGGTGGACCGCTACCGTCAGAGCGGGGTCGGGATCGCCATCGACGATTTCGGCGTCGGCCATTCCGGCCTGCGCACGCTGTACGAAGCGCGGCCGGACTATGTGAAGATCGATCGCTTCTTCATCGCCGGCATCGACGCGGATTCGCGCAAGCGGGCGCTGGTGGCGGCCCTGGCCGGCCATGCCCATGCGCTGGGCATCCAGATCGTGGCGGAGGGGGTGGAGACCGCGACCGAGTTCTACACCTGCCGCGATCTGGGCTGCGACTTCGCCCAGGGCTTTCTGATCGCCCGGCCGCGGGTGGATCTGACCGGGCTGCCCAACCGCTATGCGATGGTGGAGGACCTCAACCGCCAGGACCGCCGCCAGCCCAGCGAGTCGCACCGCCGCCTGTCGGAGGTGATCGAGCGGCTGCCGCCGCTGCGGGTGGATTCGCGCAAGACCGAGCTGCTGGACTATTTCCGCCGCGACGGCAGCGCCCCCATCGCACCGATCACCGACGAGCATGACCGGCCGCTCGGCCTGATCCGCGAGCGCGACCTGAAGCGTTACGTCTATTCGCGCTTTGGCGGGGAGCTGCTGCGCAACCGCGGCCTGGGCGACCGGCTGGACGATCTGGTCATCCGTTCGCCGGTCTGCGACATCTCCACCCCGCTGGACCGGGTGATCGAGGCCTTCTCCACCGAATCCGCCGCCGACGGGATCGTGATCGTGGAGGGCGGCGCCTATGCCGGCGTGCTGTCGAGCGGCGCCCTGCTGCGGCTGGTGCATGAGCGCAACCTGGCGATGGCGACCGACCAGAACCCGCTGACCCGGCTGCCGGGCAACGCCGCGATCCTGCGCCACATCGAAGGGGCGCTGGCCGACCCGGGCCGCGGCCATGTGCTGGCCTATCTGGATTTCGACAACTTCAAACCTTTCAACGACAATTTCGGTTTCCGCCAGGGCGACCGCGCCATCCTGATGTTCAGCGAGCGGCTGAAGGCCTGGGCCGGCAGCGCCGGGGCCGCCATCGACGCCGACGCCTTCGCCGGTCATATCGGCGGCGACGACTTCTTCCTGGGCGTCAGCGGTGGCGAGGAGGGCGAGGTGCTGGCGCGGCTGGTGGAACTGCTGGCCCTGTTCCGCTCCGACGCCGAGAGCCTGTACGACGCCGAAACGCGGGTCAGCGGCGGCTTCCTGGCGAAAGACCGCTATGGGGCGCTGCGGCGTTTCCCGCTGCTGGCGGCCAGCGGCGTCGCCGTGGTGATCCCGCCCGGCTGCGGCCAACTGACCCCCGACGCCGTCAACGCCGCCATCGCCGACCACAAGGCCGCCGCCAAGGGGGCGGAGGACAAGCTATGCGTGGTGCGGCTGGGGTGAGGGAAGTTACGGCGCGAGCTGCCCCCTCCCTAACCCTCCCATAGGCGCTAACATGAGAGGGAAGCGATAGACGGGTCGGGCGTGACGAATTGCGCTGGGCTGTGTTTT
>NZ_VTTK01000047.1:0-46833 GCF_008365135.1 Azospirillum sp. Sh1
GACGGGCCCCCTCCCCAACAATGGCCCGCCCTCCGGGGGGGGGGGGGGGGGCCCCCCGGGGGAGGGGGGGGGGGGGGGGGGGGATGCGTGGCGGGACTTTTGGGAAGGCACGCGATGCATCCCCCCCACCCCGACCCTCTCCCCGGGGGGGAGAGGGAGAGTCAGGAGACCTTTACATCACGCCCGCTTGCCCCAGCCCGGCATCGGGAAGACCGGGTCGGCTTCGGCCGAGGCCTTGGGCAGGACCACGGTCGGGCGCAGCTTGTGGTTCTGGATGCAGGCGGAGATCAGGTTGGTGTTCTGGCCCTTCTCGTCGAAGGTGATCGCCGGCCCGACCATCAGCTTGTCCGACAGGTTGGTCTGGCGCAGCGCCGCCAGCATCGCCGAGGCCTCCGCCGTGCCGGCGCGCTTGAAGGCGTCGGCGGCGATCAGGATCGCCTCGAAGGTGAAGGCGACGTTGAAGGCGTAGCCCTCGAACCGGTCGTTCGGGAACTGCTTCGTGAAGGCCGCCTCGACCCGCTTGGTCATCGCCGCCTTGGGGTCGTACCAGGGCAGGTTGGTGATGGCGTAGTCGGCGTACTTGCCCAGCACCTTGTAGAACTGTTCGTCATACAGGCCGGGCGAACCGGGGGAGACGATGCCCTTCGGCTCCCAGCGCTGCTTGACCATCTCGCGCACCATCATGATGGCGTCGTTGGCGCGGGTGGTGACGATGGCAAGCTCGGCGCCGGTGGCCTTGGCCTTCGCCACCTCGACCGCCAGATCCTGCGCCCGCGGGTCGTAGGAGATCGATTCGACGATCTGGAACGGCATGTCCAGCTTGGGGAACAGCGCGTCGACGGCGGCCTTGTTCGCCATGCCGAAGGTGTCGTTGGCGTGCAGGAACACCGCCGTCTTCGGCGTGGTGCCGGTGGCGGCGAACAGATCCTTCATCAGCGACATCCCGTTCGTCACCAGCATGGTGGAAGTCGGGAAGTTGCGGAAGACGGTCTTGTAGCCCTGCTCCGTCAACTTGTCGGCGGCGGCGATGTTCATCACCAGCGGCACGCCGCGCTGTTCGCAGACCTGGGCGGCGGCGGCGGTCTGGCCGCTGTCGAAGGCGCCGACGATGACATGGGCGCCGTCGTTGATCAGCTTTTCCGTGCGCGAGCGGGCGACGTCGGCGTTCGATTCGGTGTCGGCCGAAATCACTTCGACCTTGTAGCCGAGGTCGGACAGCACCGCCGGCGCGATGTCGGCGCCGCGTTGGCAGGCCTGACCCGCCTGGGCCAGCAGGCCGGAGCGCGGCAGCAGCACGCCGACCTTCAGCGTGGTGTCCTGGGCGAAAACCGGGGCGCGGCCGAAGCCGGCCAGCACGCCGCCGGCGATGGCGGCCTGGCCCAGCGTGCGGCGGGAAAGGGCGAGTCCTCCGGTGGAGCGGTTCTTATGATCGTTGGTCATGGTGCTGCGGATGCCTTTTGGCTGGTCGCAAAGCGGTTCGGTTCGACCGAAGAGTCCACCGCCGGCCCCCTCCGTGTCAAAGTGGAATCGCCGAAGTCCTTCAATACGCAACGGAATGACCTTCATGCCCAACGGCAGCCGGACCGTCACCCTCGACGAGGCGCTCGCCATCGCGCTCGACCACCTGAAATCCGGGCGCCTCGACGAGGGGGAGGACCTCTATGCCCGCATCCTCGATGCCGACCCCGGCAATGCCGAGGCGCTGCACCGGATGGGCTTCATCGCCGGCCGCCGGGGCGACATGGACCGGGCGCTGGACCTGCTGACCCGCTCGGTGGAGCGGGTGCCCGATGCCGACGCGCTGTTCAACCTGGGAACCCTGCACCACCGCGCCCTGCGGACGGAGGAGGCAATCATCGCCTACCGCCGCGCCCTGGCGCTGCGCCCCGATTTTCCCGATGCCGAATATCACCTGAGCGAGGCCCTGCAGGGCGCCGGCCGCCTGGACGAGGCGCTGGCGGCGCTGGGCACGTTGCTGGATCGCCACCCGCATTATCCCGCCGGCTGGCGCCAGCATGGCGACATCGAAGCGGACCTGGGCCGGCCCGGCGCCGCGGTGCATTTCTACGAGATGGCGCTGGCGCTGAATCCCGCCGACGACCTGTCGCGGGAAAGGCTGGCCCGGCAGGAGGAGGTCTTCCAAATCCGCCGCGCGGCAATGGCGGCACGGCTGCCGGACGGACGGCATGATCTGCGCGACACCACCATCCTGATCCCGTTCCGCGCCGACAGCGACGACCGCAGGCGCAATCTGCGCTGGATCGTCGGCTTCCTGCTGAAGCATGTCGACGCCACCCTGCTGATCGGCGAGGACAAGGACGGGCCGAGCGACGTGCCGGACGCGCTCGGCCCCGAACTGGCCGCCCGCTGCCGCCATCTGCATCTTCGCGGCAACGACACGCCCTTCACCCACAAGGCCCACCTGATCAACCGCATGGCCGAGGCGGCCGACACGCCCATCGTCGCCCTGCACGACACCGACATCGTGGTGGACCCGGTGCAGTATGTGCTGGCGCGCGACGCCGTGCGGCGGGGTGGCGGGCTGGTCTTCCCCTACAACGGGCTGTTCTTCTGGATCATGGGCCGGGAGGTCCTGCGCTTCGGCCACACCCTGTCGGCGGCCCCGCTGAACGCCGTCTGCCCACGTTTTCCGCTGATGCACCGCAATTCCCCCGGCGGCGGCGCCTTCTTCGACCGGGAACGGCTGCTCGCCAACGGCGGCTACAACGAGGCCTTCCTGTCCTGGGGCTTCGAGGACGACGAGATCGTCGAGCGCTTCCGCCGGCTCGGGCTCGGCGTCGAGCGGGTGCCGGGACCGCTCTACCATCTGGAGCATGCCCGGCCGGCGAACTCGTCGGAGCAGAATCCCTTCTTCGAGGCGAACCGGGCGGAGTTGGAGCGCGTGCGGAATGCGGACGGCGAGGCGCTGCGCGCCGACATCGCCGCCGGACGGCTGCGCCGGCCGCTGCTGTCGTCGCGCGATCTGGCGGCATCGCCGATGGGTTGAAAGCGGCGCAAATGCGGTGCAACGCCGGGAACCCCTTGAAGGGGAAACGGCCCGGACACAGGTGAGGGGACGGGATGTGACGAATTCGAGAACGATCTCGTGTTGAGCTTGGCACGCAAACTGTGGGCGGAGGCCATTTCGGGCGCTCCCTCGGCCGGTCCTTTTGGCGGCCGGGCGGGACCGGCATCGGTGCCGCGCGGCATGCGCGTCTATGCGGTCGGCGACATCCATGGCCGGCTCGACCTGCTCGACCAGATGCTGGGCCAGATCGTCCGCGATGCCGAACAGGCGCCGAACCTCCTGAAATACCTCGTGTTCCTCGGCGACTATGTCGACCGCGGTCCCGACTCGCGGCTGGTGATCGAACGGCTCGCCTGCGGGCTGCCGCCGGCCTTCGGCGCGGTGTTCCTACGCGGCAATCACGAGGACACCATGCTGGGCTTCCTGTCGGACCTGCGCGTCGCGCCCGGCTGGCTGACCTATGGCGGCGACGCGACGCTGGAGAGCTACGGCATCCCCGCCCCTGGCCCCGATGCGCCGATGGAGCATCTGCAGCAGGCGCAGATGATGCTGAACAGCCTGCTGCCGGCCCACCACCGCGCCTTCCTGACCGGTCTGCGCTGCCACCTGACCATCGGCGACTATCATTTCGTCCATGCCGGCGTCCGCCCCGGCGTCCCGCTCGACCGGCAGGAGGACCAGGACCGGCTATGGATCCGCGAGGCCTTCCTGGCGTCGCGCGCCGATCATGGCAAGGTGGTCGTCCATGGCCACACCATCGCGCCGGAGCCGGAACTGCTGTCCAACCGCATCGGCATCGACACCGGCGCCTACGCCACCAACCGCCTGACCGCCCTGGTGCTGGAAGGGACGGACCGGCGGTTCTTGTGCACGGTGTGAGAGGGGCTCTGGCCGGAATTGGGGGAATCGGCGCCGGAACAAGGGCGAAAAAGCACATCTGCCGCCATGGAAAGGTCCAGCCGACGTTTCACGGCGCATAATGGCCGCCTTCGACGCGAGCGTGCCCGCACATCTTGCGGCATGCCCACGCCTCACCTCAGGGAGGGGCATATGGATCGCCAAGCCGTATACCAGGAAATCACCGACATCTTCGGGCTGGTTCCATCTTTCTTCAAGGAACTGCCCGACGCCACCATCGAAGCCGAATGGCGCCTGTTCAAGGCCGTGCAGGTCGATGACGGGCCGATCCCACAGAAGTACCGCGAACTGATCGGTCTGGGGATTGCCGCCGTCATGAAGTGCCGGTATTGCGCCTTCTATCATACGGCGCTCGCCAAACTGTTCGGCGCAACGCAGGACGAGATCGAGGCCGCCGTTCATTACGCGAAGTCCAGCGCGGGCTGGAGCGCCTACCTGAATGGCATGCAGGTGGATTACGACACCTTCACACGGGAGGTCGATCAGGCCTGTGACCATGTGCGGAGCCAGATGTCGCAACAGCAGCGCGCCGCCTGATCGGCACCGGTCCGAAACGACAAAGGGCTTCCGGATCACTCCGGAAGCCCTTGTCTTGTTGGTCGGAGAGAGAGGATTCGAACCTCCGGCCCCTGCCTCCCGAAAGCAGTGCTCTACCAGGCTGAGCTACTCTCCGATCATGGCACCGGCGGCCTGTCACTCTGGAGTGCGCCGTCCGCCGGTGGAGCGGGTGTATAAACGGTTCCGGCCGTTCGTGCAATGCAAAGTCACAGCCTGACGGGTGCATTTTTGCCATGCTGTATTGACGTGCCGCTTCGCCATGCCCGGCCGAACCCCGAAACGACGAAGGGCTCCCGGATTTCTCCGGAAGCCCTTGTCTTTGTGGTCGGAGAGAGAGGATTCGAACCTCCGGCCCCTGCCTCCCGAAAGCAGTGCTCTACCAGGCTGAGCTACTCTCCGATCATGGCACCGGCGGGCGGTGTCGTCCGCCGGTGGAGGGGGTGTATAAACGCTCACGCTCCGGCGCGCAACGCAAAAAATGCGTCATCGTCCAAAAAGATCCGGCCCCCCTCCCGGCCCGGCGGAGACGCCGTCAGAAATCGCGATCGATCACGAAATCAATGACTTCCAGCAGGGCCTGCTTGATCGGCCCGTCGGCGAACAGTCCCAGGCTGTCGCGGGCGATGGAGCCGTAATGGCGCGCCCGCTCCACCGTGTCCTTCAGGGCGTTGTGGCGGGCCATCAGCGCCTGGGCACGTTCCAGGTCGCCGTCCTTCTGGTCCAGCTCCTCCATCACCCGGCGCCAGAAGGCGCGTTCCTCGTCGTTGCCGCGGCGGAAGGCCAGCACGACCGGCAGGGTGATCTTGCCCTCGCGGAAATCGTCGCCGACCGTCTTGCCCAGCTTCGCCTGCAGGGCCGAATAATCCAGAACGTCGTCGACCAGCTGGAAGGCGATGCCGAGATTCATGCCGTAGTCGTAGAGCGCCAGCTCCTCCGCCTGCGGGCGGTTGGCGACGACGGCGCCGACGCGGCAGGCAGCCGCGAACAGCTCGGCCGTCTTGCCCTTGATGACTTCCAGATAGGCCTGTTCGCTGGTCTCGGTGTCGTTGGTGGTGCGCAGCTGCAGCACCTCGCCCTCGGCGATGATGGCCGAGGCGCCGGACAGGATGCGCAGCACGTCGAGCGACTGCACCTCCACCATCATTTCGAAGGCGCGGGAGAACAGGAAGTCGCCGACCAGCACGCTGGCCTTGTTGCCGAACACCGCGTTGGCCGAGGCCATGCCGCGGCGCAGGTCGCTTTCGTCGACCACGTCGTCGTGCAGCAGAGTGGCGCTGTGGATGAACTCCACCACCGCCGCCAGCAGCCGGTGATGTTCCCCCTGATAACCGCACATGTTGGCGGCGGCGAGCGTCAGCACCGGCCGCAGACGCTTGCCGCCGGCCGCGATCAGATAGCCGGCCAGCTGGGGAATCATCTCGACCTGCGACTGCATGCGGTCGAGGATGATCTGGTTGACGGCGCTGAGGTCCTCGGCCACCAAAGCGGTCAGGTCGTCGAGCGGGGTAGACTTGCGCCGTTTCGGCTCGAAGTTGGTCACGACCGCCAAGGTCGACTCCACGGGTGATTGACGCCAGAATTTGCGCTAGGGAGCATAACGGCCTAGCCTCTTCGGTCAAGTCCGCAGGGGCCCGTTCTTTCGAGACGCCCGTTCTTCCGAGACACCATGACCGAACTGTTGCGCACCACCGACCCCGTCCGCCTGTCCTGGCTGGTCGCCCTACTGGCCGATGCGGGCATCGAGGCCATCGTGCTGGACAGCCACACCAGCATCCTGGAGGGCTCCATCGGCGCCATTCCCCGGCGGCTGATGGTCGACACGGAGGACGCCGCACAGGCCGTCCGCATCCTGCGCGAGGCCGGCGAAGCGTGAGCGGCCATATCGTTACGACTCGGGAACAAGGCCTGGAAACACCGGTGGACTTTCTGCTGAACGGCCGGGTCAGGCTGCACCAGCCGGACGGCGGCTATCGCGCCGCCATAGACCCTGTCTTCCTCGCCGCGATCACCGCCGCCGCCGCCGGCGAGCGGGTGCTGGATGTCGGCACCGGCACCGGGGCTGCGGCACTGTGCCTCGCCGTCCGGGTGCCGGGCGTGGCGGTCGTCGGGTTGGAACAGCGGGCCGACGCCTGCGACTTCGCCCGCCGCAATGCCGCGCTCAGCGGCGTCGCGGATCGGGTGACGGTGGTCCAGGGCGACCTGCTGGCCCCGCCCGAGGCACTCGGGACCTTCGGATTCGACCGTGTGATGATGAATCCGCCTTATTTGAAGTCGGGTGCCGCCAGCGTCCCGCCCGACGACTGGAAGGCCGCGGCGAATGTGGAAGGGGCGGCGGGGCTGGCCGACTGGGTGCGCTTCGCCGACCGCATGCTGAAGCCGCGCGGCACGCTGACGATGGTGCACCGCGCCGACCGGATCGACGACATCCTGCACGCGCTGCGCGGCCGGTTCGGCAGCCTCGTCCTGGTGCCGCTGTGGCCCAAGCCGGGGGTGGAGGCCAAGCGGCTGCTGCTGGTCGCCCGCAAGGGCGGCAAGGCGCCGGCCCGCCTGACCGCCGGCCTGACCGTGCACAACGCCGAAGGCGGCTACAGCCCGGCGGCTGAGCGGATCCTGAGGGACGCCGAAGCGCTGGCTATTTAACGGGGCCAATTTAGCGGGAACCGAGCCTTTCAATCGGAAGACTTCAATCCCATCTCTGCCGGCATGAGCCTGCAATCCCTCCTCGCCAAACTCCCCTTCGGCCCCTGGCGCAAGGCCGGGCCGCTGGTGTCCGTCGTCCGCCTGACCGGCGTCATCGGCCAGGGCGGCCCCTTCCGCTCCGGCCTGTCGCTGGCCGGCGTCGCCCCGCTGCTGGAACGCGCCTTCGCGCCGAAGGACCAGAAGGCGGTGGCGCTGATCATCAATTCGCCGGGCGGGTCGCCGGTGCAGTCGGCACTGATCGCCAAGCGCATCCGCGATCTGGCGGAGGAAAAGAAGGTGCCGGTCTTCGCCTTCTGCGAGGACGCGGCGGCGTCGGGCGGCTATTGGCTGGCCTGCGCGGCGGACGAAATCTGGGCGGACGAAAGCTCCATCGTCGGCTCCATCGGCGTGGTGTCGTCGGGCTTCGGGCTGCATGCGCTGATCGAGCGCCACGGCATCGAGCGGCGGCTCTACACCGCCGGCGACAAGAAGGTGCTGCTCGACCCCTTCTCGCCGGAGCGCGAGGACGGCGTCGCCCATCTGAAGGCCCTGCAGGCCGACGTGCACGAGGCGTTCAAGGCGATGGTGCGCACGCGGCGCGGCACGCGGCTGACCGGATCGGAGGAGGAGCTGTTTTCCGGCGCCTTCTGGGCCGGGCGCAAGGCGCTGGCTCTCGGGCTGATCGACGGGCTGGGCGATCTGCGCTCGGTGATGCGCGGCCGTTTCGGCGAGAAGGTGCGGCTGCGCGTGGTGCAGCAGGAGCGCGGAATGCTGCGGCGGCTGGGCTTGAGGGCCGGATACGGCAACGCCCCGGCGCTGGAGGCCGGGGCGCATGAGGCCTTCGCCGATGCCCTGGTGGCGGCCGCCCGCAAGTCGCTGGACGATTGGGCGGCCTGGGCGAAGCTGGGGCTTTGACGGATGTCTGCCGTCAGCGGTCGGCGGTGACGGTTGCGGTCTGCAATCCGTAATCGTCGGCCTGGATGAAGCTGGCGCGCAGCGGCTTCAGGACGAACATCGCCAGGATGGCGGCGACCAGATTGAAGCTGGCGGCGATGTAGAACACGGCCTGCCAGCCGAAATGGCTGGCGATGATGCTGCTGAGCGGGACCAGCAGCGCCGCCGTGCCCTTGGCGGTGTAGAGCATGCCGGCGTTGGTCGTCGCGAATTTCGAGCCGAAGGTGTCGCCGGCGGTGGCCGGGAACAGGCTGTAGATCTCGCCGAAGACGCAGAAGAACATCGCGGTGAAGATCACGAACATCACCGGGTTGCGGCCCAGCTGCGTCACCAGGACGATGGCGATGGCGGCGGTGCCGAAGGCGATGAACATGGTGTTCTCGCGGCCGATGCGGTCGGACACCCAGCCGAAGAAGGGCCGTCCGGCGCCATCCAGCACGCGGTCCAGCGAAATCGCCAGCGTCAGGGCCGGCAGGATGAAGCCGAACATGTTGATCGGCGAATCGGCGACATGGAAGTCATGGGCGATCGGCGCGATCTGGGCCGCCGCCATCAGGCCGCCGGACGCCACCATCACGAACATCACATAGAGCAGCCAGAAGACCGGCGTGCGGATGACGCGGGCCGGCGGATGGTCGATCTTGGTCTGGGCCGGGCCGGTCTTGCGCGCCATGGCGTTCGACTTCGGCGCCTTGCGCAGGAAGAAGGACAGCACGAAGATCACCGCGCCCTGCCCGATGCCGAAGACCAGGAAGGCATGCTCGTAGCCCTGGTTGGCGATCATGTTGGCGATCGGAATGACCGTCGCGCCCGCACCGGCGCCGAATCCGGCGGCGGTGACGCCGGCGGCCAGACCGCGCTGCTGCGGGAACCATTTCAGCGCGTTGCCGACGCAGGTGCCATAGACGCAGCCGGCGCCGATGCCGGAGATCACCGCCGCGGTGTAGAGCATCGGCAATGAGGAAGCCTGGCTGTCGATCACCCAGGAGCCGCCGACCAGCAGGCTGCCGACCAGCACCACCGCCTGCGGGCCGTAGCGGTCGACGAACCAGCCTTCGACCGGGACCAGCCAGGTTTCGGTGAAGACGAAGATGGAAAACGCGATCTGGATGGCTGCACGCCCCCAGCCATGCTTGGCGTCGATGGGATCGACGAACAGCGTCCAGCCATATTGCAGGTTGGCGATCATCGCCATGCACAGCAGGCCGACGCTGAGCTGGAACCATTTGTTTGTCAGAAGACCGCGGTCTTCGGTCGTCTCTGTGGTCATGCCCCAAAGTCCCGTTGAACGTGGGGGCGCAGGATCCTCGGAGTGCGGCGGTCCATCCGTATCGCACCGCATCATGCGCCGTTCGGAGATGACTGTGCGCCTCAACAATGCGTATTCCAAATACCGGATACCGAATGCGTTATTCTTTTCCACATCGTGGAATGCCTTGAAAAGGCTCGCTTTTTCGCGATTGCTGGCATGCGCGCATTGCTTGGCACTCGAACAAAACCGTCAAGGCCGAGCCATGCGGCGCACACATATTTGAAATACGGTATCTGGTATACAGAATATCTTGCTGCGGTGCAGAGCCGGGCGCATGATCCGCTCATGGTCGACGGCGCCGGCGAACGGTGCCGCAGCAAGGGGAAATCACATGATGTCGAGCATTCTGAGCCGCCTGTTCGCCGGTCCCGCCACCTTGGCGCCCGCCGGAATCGCTCCCGCCGGGTTCACCTTTGCCGAGGCCCTGCCGCAGATCGCGATGGCGGATCTGTTCGCCGGCTTCCGCACCCGTCACGGCGGCGGCAAGCGCAAGCCGGAATCGCCGGATGTCGCGCAGTCCTGGGCCGAGTTCGGGCGGGGCTTCTGAGCGGTCGTCTTAAAGCGCTACGCCGCGGAGTTCTGCGTCAGCAGGGTGGTCAGCCAGCGGAAGTTCGATCCGTCGCCGGCCTGGATGGCGCTTTCCACCACCTGCATCGCGGTCGCCGGGTCCTGGGGGTCGGGCACCGCTGCGGCCGGGTCCATGGCGGCGTCGCCCTGCCCGTCTTCCTGGGCGAACAGGGTGACGGCGCCGACGCCGAGACGGACGGAGGGCTGGGCGTTCGGCACCACCCCGGTGCCGTCGGCGCCGGAGGCACCGGCCTCCCCCACCCCGTTCAGGGTTTCCAGCATCGCCGCGAACTGGCCGGCCAGCGCACCCGCCTGCCGGGACGCAGACGTCCCTTTGCGCTCCAGGACGTCTTCCGCCCTGATGCGCATGGCTTGCGTGGCCTCGCTGTTGGCCATCATCGACATGGGACGATTCCCTGCGGTTAGTGGCGAACCGCAAGGACACACGCAAAAATCACGCCATCAACACAACCGGCGGGTCGCAAGGGTCCCACCCGCCCCTGCGACGATTTGACCGGCAAAAATTACCCAGCCGCCCGGCAGAAGTTTCCCAGCGGCCGGCAAGCCTTGCCCATCGATCGCGGCCGATCGACCTTGGCCGATCAGTCGCGAAAGTTCTGGTACTGCAGCGGCTGCTCGATGCCCAGCCGCTTGACCAGGGCAATGGCGTCCTGCAGGTCGTCGCGCTTCTTGCCGGTCACCCGCAGTTCGTCGCCCTGGATCGAGACCTGGACCTTCATCTTGCTGTCCTTGATCCCTTTGACGATGGTCTTCGCCAGATCCTGCGCAATTCCCTGCTTGATCGTCACGGCATGGCGCAGCGCATCGCCCGCCGCCCGCTCCGGCTTGGCGGAGAAGTCCAGCGCGGCGGCATCCAGCTTGCGGCGGGTCACATAGACGCGCAGCAGCTCCTGCATCTGCTCCAGCTTGGTGGCGTCGTCGGCCAGCAGAACGATCTCGTTCTCGGTCCGCTCGACCGTGCATTTGGAGCCCTTGAAGTCGAACCGGGTCTCGATCTCGCGACGGACGCCGGCGATGGCGTTGTCGACCTCGTGGACGTCCGTCTTGGACACGATGTCGAAGGACGGCATGGCGGCTCTCTCCCTATGGACGGCTGAAGAACGAATCGGCCGCACCGTAAAGAAGACGGCCGCCACACTCAACAGACAGCTGAGGCCGGGTTCCCGTCAACGGGTCGGCGGATGGAAGGGAATGGCGATTTCCCGCAGTTCCTTGCCCGGCAGCAGCAGGGTCGCCACCGCCCGATCCGGTTCGAAGCGCCAACTGCGCGGATCCCGCAGGTCGGGGCCGTCGCATTCCGGAACCAGATCCGGATCGGCGGCAAGTTCCCTTCGGCAGGCCGCGATGGCCACCGTCAGCCAGGATTCCGCGCCGAACATCCGCGCCGGGGTCGGCACATCCCCGCGCACCAAATCCACCGTCAGCGCGGCGGCATAGCGGAAGCCGTTGCCCTGCACCCCCTCGCCACGGAACTGGACGGACAGCAGAGCGGGGGTGACGACATAGCTGTCGGCGGTCAGGATCAATTCGGCTTCGATCCGGTCGGGCAGATCGGCGGAGCTTTCGCGGAACCTGCGGATTTCGCCATCGACGAAGCGGCGCACCGTGTCGTTGAAAGCCACCGCCCCGGGATGGGCCGGATCGGCGATCTCCGGCCGTTCGGCCTGGATATGGAGGCTGGAGCCGGGACGTCCTTCGGTCAGCAGCACCGTGAGGAGCCGCGCGCCCAGGGCGGGGTCGGCCCGCAGGGCGGCAAGCTGCCTCGTCCGTCGTTCGGTCTCCGCCTGCAGGCAATCGGCGGGATCGTCATAGCCCGAACCGGCATTGCTGCCGGCCTTGGCGTCGAAGCCGCAGGCGCGGTTGCGCCGTAAGGTCCAGGCGCGCTGTTCGGCGCGGGCGAAGCTCCGTCCCGCCTCGTCGGCAGCCAGATCGCCGAGCAGCGCCTTGTAGCCGGCGCCCATCGCCACGTCGGCGGCGTCGAGCGCCGGGGTCGAGCAGATCGACTTTTCGACCGCACTGCCGGCCTTGCCGCAGTCGAAGCTGGCGGCAACCGCCGGACCGGCAAAGGCGGGGACGAGAGCCAGGCAGAAAGCGGCGGCAGGAAGGCGGGCCATGTCGCAGTGTCCAGTCGAAGGAAACTGCGACAGTGGAGCAGAGGCAACCCGACCACCGCAAGAGCGGCCGGGGTCATTCTTCCGCAGCCCTTCAGTTCATCTCTTCGGCGTAATGGCAGGCGACCAGCCTTTCATCGACCGGACGCAGGGCCGGAACCTCGGCGGCGCAGCGGTCGGTGGCGAAGGGGCAGCGCTTGTGGAACGCGCAGCCCGGCGGCGGGTTCAGCGGCGACGGCAATTCGCCCTTCGGCACCACCCGGTCCATACGCAGGTCCGGGTTCACCCGCGGCGTCGCCGCCAGCAGGATGCGGGTGTAGGGATGGCGCGGCCGGGTGAAGACCACATCCTTGGCGCCATGCTCCACCGGCTTGCCCAGATACATCACCATCAGCGAATCGGCGATGTGCCGCACGACGCTGAGATCGTGGGAGATGAACAGATAGGCGAGGTTCAGCTCCTCCTGCAGATCCATCATCAGGTTCAGCACCTGCGCCTGGATCGACACGTCGAGCGCCGACACCGGCTCGTCCGCCACGACGACGCGCGGGTTCAGCATCAGGGCGCGGGCGATGGCGATGCGCTGGCGCTGGCCGCCGGAGAACATGTGCGGATAGCGGTCGACCTGATCGGGACGCAGGCCCACCTTCCCCATCATGGCCACCGCGCGGTCGCGCCGCTCGTGCTTGTCCATGTCGGTGTTGATGACCAGCGGTTCGGTCAGGATGGAACCCACCGTCTTGCGCGGGTTCAGCGAGCCGTAGGGATTCTGGAAGACCATCTGCACCGTGCGGCGCAGCTCCTTCATCTCCGCCGCGCTGCGCCCGACCACGTCGCGGCCGTCATAGTGCAGCTCGCCCGAGGTCGGCGGCTCGATCATGGTGACGGAGCGGGCCAGCGTCGACTTGCCGCAGCCCGACTCGCCGACCACCGCCAGCGTCTTGCCGGCCTGCAGGCGGAAGGACACGCCGTCCAGCGCCTTCACCGTCGCCAGCGGCTTGAAGGCGCCGCGCTTGACCGCATAGTGCTTGCGCAGATCGCGCGCCTCCAGCACGACCGTTCGCTCGGCCGCGGCCTCGAAGATATGGGGCCCGTTCTGGGGTTCGGTCTGGGTGCTCATCACAGCGCCTCCCCGGCGGCGAGATGGCCGTCCGGCAGCGGGTAGAAACAGCGGGCGCGCCCGTCGTCCACATCGAACAGGGCCGGGCGCTCGGCACGGCAGCGGGCGTCGGCGAAGCGGCAGCGCGGGCTGAACAGGCAGCCGGCCGGCCGGTCGGCGATGCCCGGCACCATGCCGGGAATCGTCGGCAGCCGGCGCTTGCCCAGCGCCCGCTCCGGCAGGGCGTCGAGCAGGGCGCCGGTGTAGGGGTGGCGCGGCCGTTCGAACAGGGCGCCGACCGGCCGGGTTTCCGCCACCTGACCGGCATACATGACGACGACGCGCTGCGCCGTCTCCGCCACCACGCCCATGTCGTGGGTGATCAGGATCAGCGCCATGCCGCGCTCGCGCTGCAGCTGGACCAGCAGGTCGAGGATCTGCTTCTGGATGGTGACGTCCAGCGCGGTCGTCGGCTCGTCCGCCACCAGAAGGCGCGGGTTGCAGGCGATGGCGATGGCGATCATCACGCGCTGGCTCATGCCGCCCGACAGCTGGTGCGGGAAGGCGGACAGGCGCGACTCCGGCGCCGGAATGCCGACCTGCTCCAGCAGGGCGATGGCGCGGTTGCGCAGCGCCTTGCCGGACAGCCCCTCATGCACCCGCAGGGTTTCCATGATCTGGAAACCGACGGTGAAGCAGGGGTTCAGGCTGGTCATCGGCTCCTGGAAGACCATGGCGACGTCCTTGCCGGTGATCTTCCGGCGCTGGGCGGCGGGCATGGTCAGCAGGTCGTTGCCGGCGAACCTCATCCGGTCGGCGACCACCCGGCCGTTGGAGCCGAGAAGCCCCATCACGGCCAGCGAGGTCACGGACTTGCCGGAGCCGGATTCGCCGACGATGCCGACGACCTCGCCTTCGTCCACGGTCAGGTCGATGCCATCCACCGCGCGGAAGGTGCCGGCGCGGGTGGTGAACTCGACCGACAGGTTTTTGATGTCGAGAAGAGGCATGAGGTCAACGCTTCAGCTTGGGGTCGAGCGCGTCGCGAAGACCGTCGCCCAACAGATTGAAGGCCAGCACGGTCACCAGGATGGCGATGCCGGGCCAGGTCACGACCCAGGGCGCGCGCTGGAGGAACTGCAGCGAGGAGGCCAGCATGGTGCCCCATTCCGGCGTCGGCGGCTGCGCGCCGAGACCGAGGAAGCCCAGCGCGGCCGCGTCCAGGATGGCGGTGGAGAAGCCCAGCGTCGCCTGCACGATCAGCGGCGCCAGACAGTTCGGCAGGACCACGATCAGCATCAGGCGCAGCGGCCCGGCCCCGGCGACGCGCGACGCGATGACATAATCCTTGTTCACCTCCGCCATCACGGCGGCGCGGGTCAGGCGGGCATAGTGCGGGATCACCACCACCGACACCGCCAGCATGGCGTTCACCAGCCCCGGCCCGAGGATGGCGGCCACCACGACGGCCAGCAGCAGCGAGGGCAGAGCCAGCAGGATGTCCATGCCGCGCATGATCAGAACGTCGGCCATCCCGCCGAAGAAGCCGGCGATCAGCCCCAGCCCCAGCCCGACGGCCAGCGACAGGGTGACGACGATCAGGCCGATCATCATCGACAGCCGCGCCCCGTACATCAGGCGGGACAGCATGTCACGGCCGATGTCGTCGGTGCCGAGGAGGTAGGTCCAGGTGCCGCCATCCTGCCAGACCGGCGGGGTCAGGATCGCATCGCGGTACTGGATGTCGGGATCGTGCGGGGCGATGACTCCGGCGAAGATGGCGATCAGCGCGATCAGCAGGATCACCACCAGACCGCCCAGCGCGCCCTTGTTCTGGCGGAAGTGATACCAGAACTCGGTCAGCGGGTGCGGCGGGCGCGACACGGCCACCGGTTCGGGGGTGGCGGGTTCTGCGTTGGTCGAAAATTCAGCGGACATGGATTGGCCTCACCGCGCGTGACGGATGCGGGGGTTGAGGACGCCGTAAAGCACGTCCACCAGCAGGTTGACCAGGATCACCGAGGTGGCGATCAGCAGGACACCGCCCTGCAGGGCCGGATAGTCGCGGCGGTTGATCGATTCGATCAGCCATTTGCCGACGCCCGGCCAGGAAAAGATGGTCTCGGTCAGGATGGCGCCGCCCAGCAGCGTGCCGACCTGCAGACCGATGACGGTCACCACCGGGATCAGCGCGTTGCGCAACGCATGCATGCCGATGACCCGGCCGTCGGCCAGCCCCTTGGCGCGGGCGGTGCGGATGTAATCCTCGCCCAGCACCTCCAGCATGGCCGACCGCGTCATGCGCGCCACCACCGCCAGCGGTACGGTGCCCAGCACGATGGTCGGCAGGATCAGGTGGGACAGCGCGGAGCGGAACGCGTCGTAATCGCCGGCCATCAGCGTGTCGATCAGCATGAAGCCGGTCGCCGGCTCCACGTAATAGACCAGATCCAGGCGGCCCGACACCGGGGTCCAGCCCAACGCGACCGAGAAGAACAGGATCAGCAGCAGGCCCCACCAGAAGATCGGCATCGAATAGCCGGTCAGGCTGGCGCCCATGACGCCATGGTCGAACAGCGATCCGCGCTTCACCGCCGCCAGGATGCCGGCGGGCAGCCCGATCAGCGTCGCGAACAGCATGGCGCACAGCGCCAGTTCGAGCGTCGCCGGAAACAGCGTCAGGAACTCGCTCAGCACCGAATTGTGGGTGACCAGCGACAAGCCGAAATCACCCGACAGCACGTGGCCGACATAGTCGAGGAACTGTTGCCAGAGCGGCTGGTCGAGACCCAGTTCATGACGGAAGGCGGCCAGCCGTTCGGGCGCGATACCCCGTTCGCCGACTCGCACCTCGATGGGGTCGCCGGGAACCAGCCGGATCAGGATGAAGGTCAGAAAGGTGATGCCGAGAAATGTCGGAATCACCAAGCTCACCCGCGTCAGGATGAAGCGAAGCATCGACGGGTACTCGTTTTTTAAAACTATGGTGAAAACTGGAACGGAGCGCTGACTTGGCAACGCCCCGTTCCATCAGGGGCACCTGCCCCCACTCCGGCCCTCCCCCACTTGCGCAGGGTCGGGAATGCCACTCTGTTCAAAGGGTTGGAGGCGCGGAAACCCACGCCTCCAACCCTATACACCCGGCGCCGCACCCCCTTTTTGCGGAGGCGCGCCACGCATCACTTCAGATCGACGCCTTCGAAGCGATGGATGCCGAACGGATCCATCTTGTAGCCGACGACGTTCTTGGCGAGACCCATGTAAACCACCGAATGGGCGATGGTGTACCAGGGGGCCTCTTCCTTGAAGATGACCTGCGCCTGCTCGTACAGCTTGGTGCGGGCAGCGATGTCGTTGGTGCGCTTGGCCTGGACGACGAGGTCGTCGAATTCCTTGTTGCACCACTTCGACAGGTTGTTGCCACCCGGACGCGCCGCCTCGCAACCCAGCAGGGTGTAGAGGAAGTTGTCGGGGTCGCCGTTGTCGCCGGTCCAGCCGAGCATGCCCATCTGGTGCTCGCCCTGCTGCATCCGCTTGCGGTATTCGCCCCACTCGTACTGAACGATCTTCGCCTTGACGCCGACCTTGGCCAGATCGGCCTGCATCATCTCGGCGATGCGCTTGGCGTTCGGGTTGTACGGGCGCTGCACCGGCATCGCCCACAGGTCGGTCTCGAAGCCGTTGGGATAGCCGGCATCGGCCAGCAGCTTCTTCGCCCGCTCGACGTCGTACGGATAGTCCTCGATCGAGTCGTTGTACGACCACATGGTCGGCGGAATCGGGTTCTTGGCCGGGACGCCGGCGGCCTGATAGACCGCGGCGACCATCGCCTTCTTGTCCATCGCCATGCTGACGGCGCGGCGGACGCGCACGTCGTCGAACGGCTTCTTCGTCACATTGAAGGAAACGTAACCGACGTTCAGGCCTTCCTGCTCCTGGACGACGATCGAGCTGTCCTTCTTCATGCTGTCGATGTCGGCCGGGTTCGGGTACGGCATCACCTGGCATTCGCCGGCCTTCAGCTTGGCCAGCCGGACCGCCGCGTCGGGCGTGATCGCGAAGACGAGGTTGTCGAGCGGCTGCTTGCCGCCCCAATACTGCTCGAACGCCTTGTAACGGATGACGGCGTCCTTCTGGTAGGCGACGAACTGGAAGGGACCGGTGCCGACCGGAACCTGGTCCAGCTTCTCCGGCGTGCCCTTCTTCAGCAGCATCGCGGCGTACTCGGCCGACATGATCGGCGCGAACGGCATGGCGAGGTTGGCCAGGAACGGCGCCTCGACCGCGTTCAGCGTGAACTTGACCGTCAGGTCGTCAACCTTCTCGATCGACTTCAACAACTTCGGCATCGCCATGTCGTTGAAGTAGTCGTAGGCGCCGCCGGAGACCTTGTGGAAGGGATGATCCGGCTTCCACTGGCGCTCGAACGAGAAGATCACGTCGTCGGCGTTGGCGTCGCGGGTCGGCTTGAAATCGCCGACGCTGTGCCACTTGGCACCGGCGCGCAGCTTGAAGGTGTAGACCAGCCCGTCGTCGGAGATGGTCCAGGATTCCGCCAGGCCGGGAACGACCTTGGTGCCGCCATGCTCGAACTGGACGAGGTTGTTGTAGACCGGGAGAGCAACGTCGAAACTGGTGCCGGTCGTGTTCAACATGGGGTTGAAGTTTTCGGGGCTACCCTCGGAGCAATAAACAAGGGTCTTCGCCGCCTGGGCCGGCGCCGACAGCGCCAGCGCCGCGGCCATACCAAGCCCGGCACCCAGCAGGATGCGCTTCATTCGTCTTGCCTCCCGATTCCGGTTGGAGCGTACGGAAATTTGCCAGAACGCTTTTGGAAATAGCGTCGCCATTTGGCGCGTGGCAAAGGCGCCTGTCAACGCCAACATGCATACGTGGCTATACCGTGGCGCAGAGCATATTTTTGGGCACCAATACGTCCGTATGGACACATTTTCGCCCCTGAAAACGAAACAGTTGCAAAGCCAACCATCCGGTTGACCGAATCGATAGCTTCCTTCCCCTGCGAATCAGGTTATCCGGGTGGACCATTCCGGCAATGCCCGCAGCCGACGGGAGTCGGACGGCAGCCATGCACAGCCGCCGTGAAGGGCGCCATCTCGCCTCATGCTAGGCTCGGTTGCACCTGTCATGGAACCCTTTTTCGGATACCGGTCCGGCGATGTCGCTTCCGCTCCTGCCGTCCTTCCTGCGAACCGGCCCGCTGGCCGGCCCGGTGGCCGCCTACGGCCTCTACATCGTCGGCTCCGCCCTGCTGGCCTCAAACCCGGTGGTCGGGCGGGCGGTGGCGCATGTGGTGCCGCCGATCGGGCTGGCCTTCTGGCGCTGGCTGATCGCCTTCCTGATCGTGCTGCCCTTCGCCCTGCCGGGGCTGCTGACCCACCGCGTTCAGTTGAAGCGGCAGTGGCGGCGCTACCTGCTGCTGGGCGTGCTGGGCCAGGGGATCTCGGGCGCCATCGTCTATTACGGGCTGGAGCGGACCAGCGCCACCAACGCCAGCCTGATCTATGCCACCAGCCCGGCAATGATCCTGGCGCTGGCCGCCGTCTGGCTGGGCGATGCGATCCGGCCGCGGCAGGTGCTGGGCATCCTGCTGGCGATGGCCGGCGTGCTGGTGATCCTGACCCGCGGCGATCTCGACGCCTTGCGCCACCTGTCCTTCAATTCCGGCGACCTGCTGGTGTTGACCGGGGCGGTGTCCTGGTCGGTCTACACCATCCTGCTGCGGCAATCGGGCACACCCCTGCCGGTGGTCACCGCCTTCGCCGCCAACGCCTTCGCCGGGGTGCTGGTGCTGGCGCCCTTCTATGCCTGGGAGACGGTGGCGGTGCGGCCGGTGCCCTTCTCCGTCTCCACCATCCTGTCGATCGTCGCGGTGGCGCTGTTCGCCTCGGTCCTGGCGCTGCTGGCCTATCAGAAGACCATCGCGATGATGGGCGCCGCGCGCGCCTCCACCGCGCTGTACGTGTCGCCTCTGTGGGCGGCGCTGGCCTCCTGGGTTCTGCTGGCCGAACCGCTGCAGGGCTTTCACCTGATGGGAGTGGCGCTGGTCCTGCCCGGCGTGATGCTGGCCACCCTGCAAGCCCGCAAGCCGGTGGCGGAACCGGCGACCGAAGCGGCTTGATTGGTCTTGCCTGATCGGGGTCGCCCGCCCATCTTGGCCGGAACTCCGCATCCCTACGCCGCATCCTGCTTCCGTCCGGTCATGCCCGATACCGCACCTACCCCGCTCCTGCTCTGCGCCGACGATTATGGTCTGGCGCCCGGCGTCAACGCCGCCATCCGCGACCTCATCGCCCAGGGGCGGCTGACCGCGACCTCCGTCATGAGCCTCTGCCCGCATTGGCGAGAGGGGGCCGCGGCATTGCGTGAGCTTAAGGACAAGGCCGATGTCGGGCTGCATTTCACCCTGACCGACCAGCCGCCGCTGGGGGCCATGCCGACGCTGGCGCCGGACGGGCGGCTGCCGCCGCTGGGGCGGCTGATGGGCTGGGCCTATCGCGGAAAATTGAGCACGCCGGCGGCGCGGGCGGAAATCCGTGACGAACTGTCACGCCAGATCGCCGCCTTCACCGACGCCTGGGGAGCGCCGCCAGACTATATCGACGGCCACCAGCACATCCACCAGCTGCCCGGCGTGCGCGATGCGGTGGTGGAGGCGCTGGCCACCCTGCCCGGCGCCTATGTCCGCCTGTGCGGGGAGCCGGTGGCGGCGGTGCTGCGCCGGGGCGTGGCAGTGCCGAAGACGCTGCTGATCGGCGGGCTGGGGGGCGGGCTGAGGCGCATGGTGCGGACGCGCGGCATTCCCGCCAACGACCGTTTCGCCGGAGTCTACGACTTCGCCGGCAACCGGCCCTTCGCCGAGCTGATGCCGCGCTTCCTGGATGGCATCGGCGGCCGGACCCTGGTGATGGTCCACCCCGGCCTGCCCGACGAGGAACTGCGCCGCGTCGACAGTCTGGTCGAGCCGAGGCGCACCGAATACGACTATCTGCGCGGGCCGGCGTTCGCCGCCCTGCTGCAGGCGCGCAACATCCGCCTGACCCGCTTCGCCGGCTTTCCCCGGTAAAGGAAGGCCCTACTCCTCGTCGTCCGGCTGCCAGGCCCGGCGGCGCAGCTTGAAGCGCTGGACCTTGCCGGTCTCCGTCCGCGGCAGCGCGTCGAGGAATTCCACCGCGCGGGGGTACTTGTAGGGAGCGATGTGCTCCTTGACGAAGCTCTGCAGTTCCTCCGCCAGCCGCTCGTCGGGGCGGATGTCGTCGCGCAGCACGACGAAGGCCTTGGGGATGGTGCCGCGCACCGGATCGGGGGCGGCGATCACCGCGCATTCCTGCACCGCCTCGTGGCTCAGCAGGATGTTCTCGACCTCCAGGCCGGAGATCTTGTAGCCGGCCGAGACGATCAGGTCGTCGGTGCGGGCGTGATACCAGAAGAAGCCGTCCTCATCGACGTGGAAGGCGTCGCCGGTCAGGTTCCAGCCCTGCTGGACATAGCTTTCCTGGCGCGGATCGTCGAGATAGAGGCAGCCGGTCGCGCCGCGCACCGCCAGCCGTCCGACCTGACCGGGGGGCAGCCGGCGGAACTGGTCGTCGACCACCATCGCCTCGTATCCCGGCACCGGCTTGCCGGTGGACCCCGGCCGGACGTCGCCGGGGACGGCGTGCAGCACGGCGTTCAGCAGCTCGGTTGTGCCCAGGCTGTCGAGGATCTGCAGCCCGGTGGCGTCGTGCCAGCCCTCGAAGGTCTGCTGCGGCAGCGGCTCCCCAGCCGAAACGCAGAGGCGCAGGGAGGACAGCCCCTTCGCCAGCACGGGGTCGGCGGCCATGCGGCCGATCATGCCGCGATAGACGGTGGGCACGGTGAACATCACCGTCGCCCGGTGGCGGGTGGCGGCCTCCAGCAGCCGGTCGGCGGTCCCGCGCTCCAGCAGGATGACGGACGCGCCGATGCGCAACGGGAATAGCAGCAGGCCGCCCAGCCCATAGGCGAAGGCCAGCGTCGGCGAGCCGCAGAATACGTCCTCGGCCGTCGTCCCCAGCACGGAGCGCGGCGACAGGTCGGAAATCGCCAGCAGATGGCGGTGGAAATGAGCGGCCGCCTTCGGCGTTCCGGTGGTGCCGGAGGTGAAGGCGATCAGCGCCACGTCGTCCTGCGCCGTGTCGGCGGCCTCGAACCCGGCCGGCTTGGTGGCGATGCGGTGTTCCAGCTCGCCGTCGCGGAAGCCGATGATGCGCAGCGACGGCAGCGCCGCCTCTTCCAGATCGTCGAGGAAATGGGTGTCGCACAGCGCCATGTCGATGGCGGCGCGCTTCAGCACGTCGGCCAGCTCCGGTGCGCGCAGCAGCGGCATCGTCGGCACCAGAACGCCGCCGGCCTTGATGACCGCCAGCCAGCAGGCGGCCAGCATCGGCGTGTTGGGGCCGCGCAGCAGGACGCGGTTGCCGGTGACCAGCCCGTAATCCTCGGTCAGGACACGGGCGATGCGGTCGACGGTGTCGCGCATCCGGCCATAGCTCCACACCTCGCCGTCGCCGCCGATCAGGCAGGGACGCCCGTCCCAGCCGCGCTCGCGCCAGCCGTCGATCAGGACGGAGGCGGCGTTCAGGCGCTTCGGGTATTGGAGTTCGGGGCGTTCGAGAATCAGGTCGGGGCGTTGCGCCGGCGCCGGCAGCCGGTCACGGGTGAAGCTGTCCAGATGTCCGGATGGCGTCATGCGCGGTGCTGCCTCCCCCCATTGGCTGACGGGGAGGATGGGGCCGGCGTGATCGGTGGGCGGAACCGGCCGCCACACGCGCGGTTCAGACACGGCCATGCCATCGGCCGGCGCGAATGCGCATCCCTTCATGGGCAATGCTCCATCTCCCCCCGCAGAGGACGCATGAACACGCCTCCGTCTTATCTTTTATGCTCCGACTATAGTGCCAGGGGATGCAAGTGAGCCATGCAACGAACGAATGGTGGGTGCACCATCAATCGCCATTCGTGCCGGGACAAGTGACTGAAAACGCCTGTTTTTCGTTGGTAAGACGCATGATTCGGGCCAAAAGTACGGGTCGGCGTACCAATTTTCAGCCGTTCTGCAGATAGATGTCGATCTCGCCCTGCTCCATCACATGGGCGGTGCCGTGGATGATGCCGTTGGCGATCTGGATGATGCGGTGGATCATCGCGACGGAGGCCTGGCAGTCCATCCGCAGCTTGTCGGGATCGCCGCTGTCGATGTCGGTGCCGATCCGTTCCAGCGTGTGGGCGATCACCTGATGGGCCTGGGCGATGGTGTCCTCGAAGGGGCGGAGGAACTTCGACGGCACATGGCCGTAGGCCTCGATCGCCAGTTCCTTGTCGGAAAAGCCGCTGTCGCGGAAATGTTCGGCATAGCTCTTGGGCTGCCAGATGCGGCATTCCTCCAGCATGTCCGGCATGTCCGGGATCATCTCGATCAGCATCACGATTTCGTTGAAGTGATTGAGATAGTCGGTCGCCAGCAGCGTCTTTTCGGAAATGTTCGTGCCGCGCACGCGTTGCCGCCACCGGACGAAGTCGGCCAGTTCATCCGGCGGAATGCCATCCATCAGGGACCGATCCAACTCTTGGTCTTCCATGCACAAACCCGGACCCGATGACGCCCAACCCCAACCGTGTGCCGATGTCCTTAACGTTGGATTAAACGGGTTGCAAGCGTCGGGTGGTGAAAGTCACCAATTGACGAAATGAAAGCGGTGACAGGACCGTTATCCATCCAGATAAAAATTCGCCGCCGACGCCCGTCCGCATGATGTCGCGGCGGCGCCCGGCGGCGAAAGGATTGGCGGTTCAGGGAGGAATCACACCATTGGCGGTTCCAACACGGCTCCTGCCGGTTGGTTCCCGGGCGGCGTGCTTGGTTTTTTCAATAACCGGACCGCGCTACCCGAAAGTCACGATGCGCGGAAAGAAAAACGCGCCGGCCTGGGGGTGGCCGGCGCGTACGAGGATCGGGAACACTCGCCTCGCCCTCACACGGCAGATGCACAGCAGATGCCGGAGGGCAAAGTCAGAGTAGGCCGGTAAGTCTTTCGGAACGGTTAAATCCTCCCCTCCGCAACCCCCTATGCGGCGGTGGTCATAGGCCGCCGGCCGGGCCGGCCGGACCCTGTCATGCCCTGTTGCATACCATGCATACTGAGTAATCCGTTGCAGGTATCTCGAATAAATCTTTCGGGTTCACTCCCGTTAGGCCGTGGACTGCGCCATATGAATTTGACCGTTGCAGGTCGCGATGCGTCAGTCTGCTGTGGAAGCAGCGTCGACGGCGTCGCGACCTCCGGCGGGAACCGACCTCCGGAATTCGTCGCCGGGATTCGTCGCCGAACACCCAAGCCCGGAAGGATCGGGTTGCACCGGCCGCATCGGGTATCCGGGGCGGCATGTCGGGTGGATGCCAGGAACACGCGCCGCAGAAAGGCACGGGGAGAGAGATGGAGCAGTACACCGGTCACTTCATGCAGCATTTGCCCTACCTGCGCCGCTATGCCCGCGCGCTGACCGGGACGAACGGGCGGGGGGACGCCTTGGTGACCCGCACCCTGGAATGGTATCTGGAGGCGGACGAGGCGGAGACCGGCCGTGGCGGCGACCTGTCCCGCGGCACGCTCTATCGCCATCTGAACGAGTTGCAGGACGAACAAGGTTCGCCCCCGGCGGTGGCGCCGTACCATCCGGTCGAATCGGCGCTGATGACGCTGGAGGAGACCGACCGTCGGCTCTACCTTCTGGTCAATCTGGAGGATCTGCCGGTCAGCGAGGCCGCGGCCGTCCTGGGCATCGCCCCGGAAGACGCGATGGAGCGGCTGAACCACGCCCGCGAACGTGTCCGCGCCCGGCTGACCGCCACCATCCTGATCGTCGAGGATGATGCCATCATCGCCTTCGATCTGGCGGAAACGGTGCGCGGCATGGGCCACATCGTCTGCGGCAACGCGGCGACGATGGACGAGGCGCTGTCGCTGGCGGCGGAACACCGGCCGACGCTGGCCCTGATGGACATCCGGCTCGCCGACGGCGACAACGGTCTGGAGGTGGCGCGCGCGTTGCGGGCCCGCAGGTTCCTGCCGGTGATCTTCGTCACCGCCTTTCCGGATGATCTGGCCAAGCACGGGCTGGACCATCTGGGTCCGGTCATCCCGAAGCCCTTCACCCGCGACCAGATCGAACAGGCGATCACCCGCGCGGTGTTCATGCCCCAGCCGGAAGACGCCCGCGAGACGGCGCAGCCCCACTGAGGGGCGGCGCCGCCTGGTCCGGCTTCAGCGGAAGACCACCGTCTTGTTGCCGTTCAGCAGCACGCGGTGCTCCACGTGATAGCGGACGGCGCGGGCCAGCACGATGTTCTCGATGTCACGCCCGATGGCCACCAGGTCGTCGGGCGTCATCGTGTGGTCGACGCGCTCGGCCTCCTGCTCGATGATCGGGCCTTCGTCGAGGTTGGAAGTGACATAGTGCGCGGTGGCACCGATCAGCTTCACGCCTCTCGCATGGGCCTGATGATAGGGCTTGGCCCCCTTGAAGCTGGGCAGGAAGCTGTGGTGGATGTTGATGACCCGGCCGGCCATCCGCTCGCACAAGGCCCCCGACAGCACCTGCATGTAGCGGGCGAGCACGACGAGGTCGACCTTCTCCTCGTCCACGATCTCCAGAAGGCGGGCTTCCTGATGCGCCTTGTTGTCGGGGCCGACCGGCAGGTGGTGGAACGGGATGTTGTGCCACGCCGCCAGCTGGTAGAAGTCGCGGTGGTTGGAGACGATGGCCGGGATTTCGATCGGCAGGTAGCCGGTGCGGTAGCGGTACAGCAGGTCGTTCAGGCAGTGGCCGAACTTCGAAACCATGATCAGCACGCGCGGCCGGCGGCGAGCGTCATGAATCTGCCAGGTCATGCCGAAGCGTTCCGCCACCTGTGCGGCGAATTCGGCCTCCAGCTGCTCCTTCGTCGGCCCGGTCGGATTGCCGTTGAAGCTGACGCGCATGAAGAACAGGCCGGAAATGCGGTCGCCGAACTGCGCGCTGTCGATGATGTTGCAGCTCCGCTCCGCCAGGAAGCCGGACACCGCGAAGACGATGCCGACGGTGTCGGGGCAGGAAACGGTGAGGATATAGTCGGAGCCGGTCTCAGACATCGCGCGTCCACCATGGCGTACAGCAAGAATAAGGGGGAAGCTTCCCTAGCACGAACGCCGCGATGTTGCACCCGCTTCATGAGCGGATGCGCACATGGCTGCACCGTCACGCAGGATTGCCCCCGAACCCGCCCTCCCCACGCCGCTCTGGCGCGGACGCGCCGGCGGTGCGACAATCGGCGGCGGCCGGACTGGCCGGCATCGGGAAGGCGGGGTCACCCATGGCAACCGGCGGCAAGATCATCGGTGAATACACCAAGGGCAAGGTCGACAAGCTGATGACGGCGGATGCCGCCGACAGCAGCCGCAGCCAGCGCATCCGCCATTTCCTGGAAAACATGGATGCGGCGATCCTGGAGGCCAACTGCGAGGTCATCGGGCGCGAACTGCCGAACCTGGACCGCGACAGCTTTCTGCGCATGGCGGTGCGGGTGGCGGAACTGCGCGCCGACTATATCCGCGCCGGCCTGAAGATGTCCGAATCCCGGCATCCCGATTCCTCCACCGTCACCGACCTCGCCCGGCTGCGCGCGGCCTACGAGGAGATGCTGGCCGTCTATGAAGCCGCCGAACGGGTGATCGAGCGCGGATACGCCAAGCTGGGGTGAGGCGCGGGCATTTTTTAAGGAAAGCTCCTTCGGCCGTCATTCCCGCGCAGGCAGGAATCCAGCCATTTCAGCAGTTTGCCAGAAAGGTTTCCTGGTTCCCCGCCTTCGCGGGGATGACGGCCGAGAGCGGCTCCCGCCGGGACGCAGAAACAAAAATCCCCTCCTCCGCGATCCTGCGGAGAAGGGGCGCGACCGATCGGTCACATATTCAGTGGCAACCTTCCATAGCGACGCCCGGTGGCCGGATGATGGCCGTCACCCGGACTTACACGTCGTGGAAATGTTCCAACTCACGACGCAGGCTGGTCGCCTCTTGCCGCAGGCCGACGATCCGGCGGACGTCAGGACTGGGCTGCTGTTCCTCGCGTTCGAGCTTGTCCTCGATATCGCGTTGCTCTTGCCGGATGATGTTGAACAGGGCTTTCCTCAACATCGACACCTCCCGAGCTGATCGCTAAAATTTTAGCGCTTTTTCAATCGGTCATCAAGCAACCAATCACCTCTGTCGAATTCTCAGCCTTTCAAGTGTGCCCATATGACCGGAGGCTCACAAATATTCAGAAACGGTAACCTGCCCGGTCTTGACAATACTTTTTTGCAGCCGCATTGGTTAATGAATCGGGCTAGACCAACGGGTGACGCAGCGGGTCGGGCGACCTGACGCTGCGGTCTCCCCACCTTTGCAGCATGGTATTTCTGGCGATGGATCGACGACAGCTGCTTGGGCTCGGGCTGAGCAAACTTTGGTTAACCGCTTTCGGCACGGCGGCGCTCGCCCTGGCCCAGCCGCCGGACTCGGCCCTGGCTGCGGAGCCGCGACCCGGCCGCAAACCGGCCGGCGGCGGTCCGTCGCGGCCCCGGCTGGTCATGCTCGATCCCGGCCATGGCGGCAACGATCCCGGCGCGATCGGCACCCGCGGCACCTTCGAGAAGGAGGTGACGCTCGACATCGCCCACGAGGTCGCACGCATCCTGGCCGACCGGACCAACGTCGCGGTAAAGCTGACGCGGCGCGACGACCGCTTCCTGGCGCTGGACGAGCGGGTGGCGCTGACGCGCGAGGCCGGGGCCGACCTGTTCGTGTCGATCCACGCCGACAGCGCCCCCAATGCCGATGCACGCGGACTGTCGGCCTACATCCTGTCGGAAAAAGCGTCGGACTCCTTCGCCTCGCGCCTCGCCCAACAGGAAAATCAGGCAGACCGGTTCGGAAAGCCGGGATCGCTCGGCGGCGGCCGGATCGTCAAGGACATCCTGCTGGACCTGACGGCGCGCCACACCCGCCATGCCTCGCTGGCCGCCCGCCAGCTTCTGGTGGAAGGCGCGGGCAAGGAGTTGCACCTGCTGGAAAACCCGATGCGCTCGGCCAATTTCGCGGTGCTTAAGGCGCCGGACGTGCCGTCGGTGCTGGTGGAGACCGGCTTCCTGTCCAACCCCAGGGACGAGGAAATCCTGCGCGACGCCACGGCGCGGCGGGTGGTTTCGCGCGTCCTGGCCCGCGAGATCGCAAGGGTACTCTCCAGCCCAGCTTTCGCCTGAATTTGCCCCGAGACTGCACGAGACGCTGCGGCGAAACTTCCGGCGCGGCCGCTCCTTCGCAATCGCAGCGACTGCAACATCCGTGCATCACCTCGGGACAAAGTGACGATGACTGGTGAAAGCCCTGAATTTCCCCATTGCAAAGACCGTTCCGCCGTGACTTTTTCCGGCCGCGCGCCGCATTTTCCCGGCGCTCGACACGCAGGCGAAGGGAGGCACGCTGTGACGGGTTTGAGCCGCCTTTGGACGATGTTCGCACTTGCCTGCGCCGCAGGGACCTCGCTGGCCGGTTGCGGGCCGCTGGTGCTGGGTACCGCGGGCGGCGCCGCCGTCGTGGCCTCGCAGGAGCGCGGTTTCAGCGGCTTCGTCAGCGACACCGAAATCCGCGCCCGCATCAATTCGCTGTGGCTGCAGCATTCGATCGACCTGACCAACCGGATCGGCCTGACCGTCGACCAGGGCCGCGTGCTGCTGACCGGCCGCGCCGCCGACGCGCAGATGCGCCTCGACGCGGTGCGTCTCGCCTGGCAGGCCGACGGCGTCAAGGAAGTCATCAACGAAATCCAGATCGACAACGGGTCCAGCATCGTCGACACCGCGCGCGACACCTGGATTTCAACCCAGATTCGCAGCCGGATCACGTTCGATGCGAATATTCATAGCCAAAATTACAGCATCGATACCGTCGATGGTGTTGTCTATCTGATGGGTGTCGCCAGTTCACAGGAAGAGCTGAACAACGTGCTCCAGCACGCCCGTTCGGTGCCCAACGTTCAACGCGTCGTCAGCTACGTGCGTCTGCTCTCAAACCAAAACCTCCAGGGTTGAAACCCGACCGCCATGGCCTCCGCCCTATCCCGCGTCCTCGCCGTTCTCCGCACCGCCGCCGTCGCCGCAGCCCTGATCCTGCCGGCGGCGGTCGCGGCCGGTCCCGTTCTGGCGCAGGATGCGGCGACGCAGGGGGCAGCGCAGGGCATACCGGGAGCCCCGGAGGTGGTGGCGCAAGATGTGATGGCCCAGGATCAGGATGGCGGCGGGGCGGACTCCCCCGCCGCCGGCACGCCGGGTCCGGCCAACCGCCTGTTCGTCCAGGCGCTGCAGTTGATCCGGCAGGCCGACAACACCTATGACGTCGCCGAGGAGTCGCGCCTTCTGAAGGAGGCCGACAAGCTGTTCAACGAGATCGTGACGAAATACCCCGACAGTCCGCTGGCGGTGCAGCTCGTCACCAACCAGTTCGTCGGCGACTTCGATTTCTACGAATTCCGCTCGCGCATCCGGGCGCTGGTCTGCAACGACGCGCTGAACAGCCTGTGCTTCCTCCACCGCATCGGCGAGATGCTGCCGCCGGTGGAGACGCCGATCACCGCCGCGCGCTGGGACTGGCTGTCGCTGGCGGTCGCCTACCAGCAGTTGGGCGACACCGGCCGCGCCAAGGAGATCATGGCGCCCTTCGTCAGCGCGGTGCGCCGCGGCGGCGTCGCCGACAGCTCCGGCCAGGATCTGTTCGTCGCCCGCGCCCTGTCGCTGATGGGGCAGACGTCGCTGGCGCTCGACATCACGCGGCAGATCAACGACTGCTCGACCCGGATCTACAACCTCGCCGACATCGCCAAGGCGGCGTCCTGGCGCGGCGACGCGGCATTGACCAACGCGCTGGCCGACGAGGCCAAGGGCTATGCCTCCAGCCACAATTGCTCGTGGGAGCTGGGGCTGGTCGCCCAGACGCTGCTGCGCGCCGGCAAGGAGGCGCAGGCCCGCACCCTGTTCCTGAACACGGTCGAGACGCAGTTCTCGAAATTCAAGGAAACCCGCGGCGACTGCTGCCCGCCGGAGCTGGCGGTGGCGGCGGCCGACATCGGCGAGCCGAAGCTGGCGCTGGGCCTGCTCAGCACCGTGCAGGACGAGAACCCGTGGACGATCCCGGCGGTGCTCGGGCGGCTGGCCAAGCGCGGCGAGACGGCGATGGCCGTCGCCTATGCCGAACAGGTCACCGACATCGACACCCGTGGCGAGGCCTATGCAGAGCTGATCGAAGGGGCGATGAAGCGCGGCGAGCCGGCCGTCGCCAACGACCTGATGAACCGCCTGACCAAGCTGGCGGACGATGCCGCCGGCCGCCGCCCCGGCCTGCTGGCGCAGCGGGCCAAGGCGGAAAAGGCCTTCTACAACGACGACCGCTGGCGCCGCACCTTCCAGCAGGCGATCAACGCGGCGGAAAAGGCCAGCAACTTCGTCCGCCGCGACATCGGCGCCCCGCTGCTGGCCGCACTGGTCAGGATCGAGACCGGCCTGCCGATGTTGGATTGAGGTGCTGGATTGACGGGAGAGGGAACTCCCTCACCCCACCGCCAGCACCAGCTTGCCGACATGCTGGTTGCTCTCCATCAGCCGGTGGGCGTCGGCGGCGTTGGCGAGCGGGAAGACCTCGTGGACGACCGGCTTGACCTTGCCTGCGGCCACCAGCGGCCAGACGCGGGCCTTCAACTGGTCGGCCACCGCCTGCTTGTAGGCAATCGGGCGCGCCCGCAGGGTGGAGCCGGTCAGCACCAGCCGCTTGGTCATGACGGGGAAGAAGTTCACGTTGGCCGTCGCCCCGCGGACGAAGCCGATGCAGACATAGCGGCCCTCGACCGCCAGCGCGTCGATGCTGCGGGCGACGTAATCGCCGCCGACGATGTCCAGCACCACATTGACGCCGGCACCGCCGGTCGCCTCCTTGACCACCGCGACGAAATCCTCCTCGGCATAGTCGATGGCACGTTCGGCGCCGAGCCGGACGCAGGCATCGCATTTCTCAGGTCCGCGGGCGGTGGCGAAGACGCGGGCGCCGAAGGCCGCCCCCAGCTGGATCGCCGTGGTGCCGATGCCGGACGTGCCGCCATGGACCAGCAACGCCTCGCCGGGCTGAAGGGCGCCGCGCTCGAACACGTTCGACCAGACGGTGAAGAAGGTCTCCGGCAGGGCTGCCGCCTCGGCCATCGACAGGCCGGCAGGAATCGGCAGGCATTGCGCCGCCGGCACCACGCAGAACTCGGCATAACCGCCGCCGGCCAGCAGGGCGCAGACCGGATCGCCGACCTGCCAACCCTCCACCCCCTCGCCCAGCGCGTCGACGGTACCCGCCACCTCCAGGCCGGGGATGTCGGTGATGCCCGGCGGCGGATTGTACTTGCCCAGCCGCTGCAGCACGTCGGGCCGGTTGACGCCGGCCGCCTGGACGGCGATGCGGATCTCGCCCGGCGCCGGGTCCGGGACCGGGCGGCGCGCCGGGACAAGCACCTCCGGCTTGCCGGGCTGACTCACCTCGATGGCCGTCATGCTTCTGGAGTCTGTCATTCGGGTCGTCCCCCCTGCCCTGTCGTCGTGATGGGTTTGGGGGCACTGTGTCGCCGTTGCGGACCACCCGTCCACGCGGCGATGGATCCGATTTCGTCCTGCGGAAAAGTCAAAAAAATGGCCGTGCTGCACACAGCACGGCCAGTCTCCGAGAGAAGCGCGAACATGCAAAACAACACATCCGCCCGATGAGAAAGGAACGCCTTTCCCGAGACAGACAATCGCACCGATCGGCCCGATTTACCCGAGAAAAAGGCCGCTTTTCCATTCCGTGGAAATGGCTCTTTTCTTAAGAAAAAAGGCCGCGCTCCGTGAGGAACGCGGCCCTGAGTGCGCCAGGGAGGAATGCCAACGTGCACCACCTGCCGTCAGCTCTTGGCGTCTGTTTGTCCCTTCGGTGGACGGGTCAGTTGGGAACCGGCACGCGGCCGCCCAGTTCCTGCGTCACCGCGGCGGCGGCGCGCTTGACCATCTCGCCCAGGGCGCGCAGCCGCGCGTCCTCGATGCGCCGGCTGGAGCCGGACAGCGACAGGGCGCCCATCACACGGGAATTCTCGTCGAAGATCGGGGCGGCGACACAGCGCAGGCCGGACACCCGCTCCTCCTGGTCCAGGGCATAGCCGCGGGTGCGGACCAGCGTCAGGTCGCGGTAGAGCGCCGGCAGCGACGACAGGGTGCTGCGGGTGAACTGGCGCATGCCGCGCTGGGTGACGATGGTCTGGACCTTGGTCTCCGGCATGCCGGCCAACAGCGCCTTGCCGACGGCCGAGCAGTGCAGCAGCGTGCGGTCGGTCTGCGGAACCGCGACCTGGGCGGCGCGGGGGCCGCCGACGCGGGCCAGATAGAGCGCCTCGCCATTCTCCTCGACGGCGAGATTCACGATCTCGCTGCTCTCCTCCATCAGGCGGCGCATGCGCGGACGGGCGACGTCGACCAGATTGCGGGTCTTCAGGAAATTGGCGCCGGTCATGTAGGCCTGCACACCGACCACCCAGCCGCGCGCGCTCTGGTCGAAGCGGACGTAGCGCTCGTACTGCAGGGTCGTCAGCAGGCGATGGGTGGTGGAGGGCGACAGGTTCGCGGCCTCCGACAGTTCGGTCAGGGTCATCGGCCCGTCATTGGAGCCGAGGATCGTCAGGATGTTCAGCGCGCGGCACAGCGACTGGACCACCTGGCCGCGATCGGCCTTGGCGTCCTTGCCGTTGTCGTTCTTCACCCGCGGCGTCTCGATGATCGCGGTCTTGATGATCGCGGCGGCGCCCTCGCTGGGGTCGTCGTGAATGATGCGGCGTGCCATGGTGCCGGCCGTCATGCTGTTGGAGGTCATGCTGCTCGTGCGGGCTTGCGCTTTCATGTCCCATCTCCCTCGGGGTCCGGCGCTTTGGCTGCGCCTGTCTGTTGCGGCTGATGGCGTGAGTGACAGAAGCTTCGCTGAAACCGCGGGACCGTCGCGGACGGCGGTCCCGCGGGTATCGGTCAACCTTTGAAGATCGACTGCATGGTGGAGCCCAGGCTGGCGGGGCTGTCGGCGACGGCGATGCCGACCGACTTCATGAAGTCGATCTTGAAGTCGGCGGTGTCGTTGCCGCCGGAGATCACCGCGCCGGCATGGCCCATGCGGCGGCCCGGAGGAGCCGTGCGGCCGGCGATGAAGCCGACAACCGGCTTCTTGGTGCCCGAGGCCTTGATGAACTCGGCGCCGCGGACTTCGGCGTCGCCGCCGATCTCGCCGATCATGATGATGCCCTCGGTCTCCGGGTCCTTCACGAACAGCTCCAGGCTGTCGACGAAGTTGGTGCCGTTGACCGGGTCGCCGCCGATGCCGATGCAGGTGGTCTGGCCAAGGCCGGCCGCCGTGGTCTGCGCGACGGCCTCATAGGTCAGCGTGCCGGAGCGCGAGACGATGCCGATCTTGCCGCGTTTGTGGATGTGGCCCGGCATGATGCCGATCTTGCACTCATCCGGCGTGATGATGCCGGGGCAGTTCGGGCCGATCAGGCGGGTTGCCGAGCCATTGAGCGCGCGCTTGACGCGGACCATGTCCAGCACCGGGATGCCTTCGGTGATGCAGACCACCAGCGGGATCTCGGCATCGATGGCTTCCAGGATCGCGTCGGCCGCGAAGGGCGGCGGCACGTAGATCACGGAGGCGTTGGCGCCGGTCTTCTCGACCGCCTCCGACACGGTGTCGAAGATCGGCAGGTCGAGGTGCTTGGCGCCGCCCTTACCGGGCGTGACGCCGCCGACCATCTTGGTGCCGTAGGCGATGGCCTGTTCGGAGTGGAAGGTGCCCTGGGCTCCGGTGAAGCCCTGGCAGATCACCTTCGTGTTCTTGTCGACGAGAACAGCCATCTCACGCGGCCTCCTTCTTGACGGCGGCGACGATCTTCTTGGCTGCGTCGTCCAGATTGTCGGCGGACAGGATCGGCAGGCCGGATTCGGCCAGGATCTTCTTGCCCAGCGCCACGTTGGTGCCTTCCAGCCGCACCACCAGCGGGACGTGCAGGTGCACTTCGCGCGCCGCGGCGACCACGCCTTCGGCGATCACGTCGCAGCGCATGATGCCGCCGAAGATGTTGACCAGGATGCCTTCGACCGCGCTGTCGGACAGGATCAGCTTGAAGGCCGCGGTGACGCGCTCCTTCGTGGCGCCGCCGCCGACATCGAGGAAGTTGGCCGGCTCGGCACCATAGAGCTTGATGATGTCCATCGTCGCCATGGCGAGGCCGGCGCCGTTGACCATGCAGCCGATGTTGCCGTCGAGCTTGACGTAATTCAGCTCGTGCTTGGCGGCTTCGATCTCCGCCGGGTCCTCTTCCGCCTCGTCGCGCAGTGCGGTGACGTCCTTGTGGCGGAACAGGGCGTTGTCGTCGAAGCTCATCTTGGCGTCGAGCGCCAGGATGTCGCCGGCGCCGGTGACGATCAGCGGGTTGATCTCGACGATGGCGCAGTCCAGATCCACGAACGCCTTGTAGGCGGCCTGGATGAACTTGGCGGCGGCACCGACCTGCTTGCCTTCCAGGCCCAGCGCGAAGGCGACCTTGCGGGTGTGGTAGCCCTGGATGCCGGTGGCCGGGTCGACGGCGACCTTGACGATCTTCTCGGGCGTGTTGTGGGCGACCTCTTCGATCTCCATGCCGCCTTCGGTCGAGGCGATGATGGTGACGCGGCCGGTGGCGCGGTCGATCAGCAGGCCGAGATACAGCTCGCGCTTGATGTCGGCGCCTTCCTCGACATAGAGGCGCTTGACCTCTTTGCCGGCGGGGCCGGTCTGCTTGGTCACCAGGACGTGGTTCAGCATCTCGGCGGCGTTCTTGCCGACTTCCTCAATGGACTTGACGACGCGGACGCCGCCCTTGCCCTCGGGGTTGTCCTTGAAGCGGCCGGCGCCGCGGCCACCGGCATGGATCTGCGACTTCACCACCCAGACCGGACCGCCGAGTTCACGGGCGACCGATGCAGCCTCTTCCGGGGTGAAGGCCACGCCGCCGCGCGGAACGGCGACGCCGTACCCCCGCAGCAGATCCTTGGCCTGATATTCGTGAATGTTCATGATTTGCGTCTCTGACCCTGTTCGGGAATTGTCTTTTGGAGGCCGCGGGGAGCCGGGAATTCATCGGCTGACGGGCGGCGGATTTTTAAAAACTGCGAGCTTCGGCTCTCGGGCGACCGGGAAGGGGACGGTCGGGGGAGAGGGAGGCGCGGTGGAGTATTTGAAGACACTATGGGTGCAACGTTTTGCCCCCTCCCCGACCCTCCCCCGCTCTCAGCGGACCTATGGTCCGCCTGTCGCGTCAGCACAAAGCGTAGCTTTGTGCGAGAGCTTCGCGGGAGAGGGAGTAAGCGCCAGGGCGGCGGCAGTCCCCTCTCCCACCGAAGGTGGGGGAGGGTTAGGGAGGGGGCATCATGGAGTGACCTTACTCCGCCGCTAACCGCTCCACGGCACCGATGGCGCCGCTGTCGCGGATTTCGACGATCTCACGCTCACCGAAACCCAGGACGTCACGCAGGATTTCGTCGGTGTGCTCGCCCAGCAGGGGGGAGCGGGTGACCTCGGTCGGGCTGTCGGACAGCTTGATCGGGTTGCCGACCGTCAGGTAGCTGCCGCGGGTCGGATGCTCCACCTCGACCAGCGTGCCGGTCTCGTAGAGCGACTTGTCCTCGGCGATCTCCTTCATCGACAGGATCGGGCCGCAGGGGATGTCGTACTTGTTGAGGATGTCCATGACCTCGAACTTGGTCAGGGTCTTGGTCCATTCCTCCACCGTGCCGAAGATCTGCATCAGGCGCGGCAGGCGCGCCACCGGAGTGGCATAGTCGGGATCGGTGATCCACTCCTCCTTGCCGATGACCTTGCAGATCGACTTCCACACCGGCGCCTGGGCGATGAAGTAGATGTAGGCATTGGGATCGGTCTCCCAGCCCTTGCACTTCAGGATCCAGCCCGGCTGGCCACCGCCCGACGCGTTTCCGGCGCGCGGCACCGTGTCGCCGAACTCGCCGTTCGGGTATTGCGGATATTCCTTCATCGGCCCGTGGGCCAGACGCTGCTGGTCGCGCAGCTTGACGCGGCACAGGTTCAGCACGGCGTCCTGCATGGCGGCCAGCACCTTCTGGCCCCGGCCGGTTTCCTTGCGCTGGTACAGCGCGGTGACGATGCCCAGCGCCAGATGAAGGCCGGTGCCGCTGTCGCCGATCTGGGCGCCGGTGACCATCGGCGGGCCGTCGTCGAAGCCGGTGGTCGAGGCGGCACCGCCCGCGCATTGGGCGACATTCTCGTACACCTTGCAGTTCTCGAACGGCCCGGGGCCGAAGCCCTTGACCGACGCGACGATCATCGCGGGGTTCAGTTCCTGGATGCGTTCCCAGGTGAACCCCATGCGATCGAGCACGCCGGGGGCGAAGTTTTCGACCATCACGTCGCAGGTCTTGATCAGAGCCTCCAGCACCTCCTTGCCCTTGGGCGTCTTGGTGTCGAGGGTGATGGACCGCTTGTTGTGGTTCAGCATGGTGAAATACAGGCTGTCGGCGTCCGGCAGGTCGCGCAGCTGGCTGCGGGTGATGTCACCCTCGCCCGGCCGTTCGACCTTGATGACGTCGGCGCCGAACCAGGCGAGCAACTGGGTGCAGGTCGGCCCCGACTGCACATGCGTGAAGTCGAGAATCCGCACGCCCTGAAGTGCCTTGCCCATGTATCTCTCCCCCTGCTTTTTAGTGTCGTGTGGTCGGCGTTTCTTTTAAGACGGCATTTTGCGGACCGAACTCGTCGGGTTCAGGCTGCCGATGTTGCCGCTTTCGGTGCCCGCCGCCGGATCGATGACGGCGTTGATCAGGGTCGGACGGCCGCTGTCCATCGCCTCGTTGACCGCGCGGTACAGCTCGTCCGGGTTGGTGACATGGACGCCGACGCCGCCGAAGGCTTCCATCATCTTGTCGTAACGGGAGCCGGGGACGAAGACCATCGGCGACGGGTCGGCCCCGCCGGTCGGGTTGGTGTCGGTCCCGCGATAGATGCCGTTGTTGTTGAAGATGACGATGCAGACCGGCAGGTTGTAGCGGCAGATCGTCTCCACCTCCATGCCGGAGAAGCCGAAGGCGCTGTCGCCTTCCACCGCCAGAACCGGCTTGCCGCTCTCCACCGCCGCGGCGACGGCGTAACCCATGCCGACGCCCATGACGCCCCAGGTGCCGACATCCAGACGCTTGCGCGGCTCGTACATGTCGATGATGCCGCGGGCGAGGTCGAGGGTGTTGGCGCCCTCATTGACCAGCATGGCGTCCGGCCGCTCCTTGATGACGCGGCGCAGAGCGCCCAGCGCACCGTGGAAGTTCATCGGCGACGCGTTGCTCATCAGCTTCGGCGCCATCTTGGCGACGTTCTGCTCACGCTTGGCCGCGACGGTGGCCATCCACTCGGTCGGCGGAGTCAGGCCGCCCTCGATGCCCTTCAGCATCACTTCCATGACCGAGGCGATGTCGCCGACCAGCGGAGCGTGGATTTCGACGTTGCTGTCCATCTCCCGCGGCTCGATGTCGACCTGGATGAACTTCTTGGAGCCCGGCTTGCCCCAGGTCTTGCCCTTGCCGTGCGACAGCAGCCAGTTCAGGCGCGCGCCGACCAGCATGACCACGTCGGCTTCCTGCAGCACCAGCGAACGGGCGGCACCGGCCGACTGCGGATGCGTGTCGGGCAGCAGGCCCTTGGCCATGCTCATCTGCAGGAAGGGAATGCCGCTCTTCTCGACGAAGGAGCGGATCGTCTCGTCGGCCTGGGCGTAAGCGGCGCCCTTGCCGAAGATCACCAGCGGACGCTTGGCGCCCTTCAGCAGGTCGAGCGCGCGGTTCACCGCGTCGGCCGACGGATACTGCGCCGGGGTCGGATCGACCACCTTGACCAGCGACTTGGCGCCTTCCGCGGCGTCCATCACCTGCGAGAACAGCTTGGCCGGCAGGTCGAGATAGACGCCGCCCGGACGGCCCGACACGGCGGCGCGGATGGCACGCGCCACGCCGATGCCGATGTCCTGGGCGTGCAGGATGCGGAAGGCGGCCTTGCACAGCGGCTTGGCGATGGCAAGCTGGTCCATCTCCTCATAGTCGCCCTGCTGCAGATCGACGATCTCGCGCTCCGACGAGCCGCTGATGAGGATCATCGGGAAGCAGTTGGTCGTGGCGTTCGCCAGCGCGGTCAGGCCGTTCAGGAAGCCCGGCGCCGACACCGTCATGCAGACGCCCGGCTTCTTGGTCATGAAACCGGCGATGGCGGCGGCGTTGCCGGCATTCTGTTCATGGCGGAACGAAACGACGCGCATGCCCTCGGCCTGCGCCATGCGCAGCAGGTCGGAGATCGGAATACCGGGGACGACATACAGGTTGTTGATGTCGTTGAGCTTGAGCGCGTCGATGACGAGCTGGAAGCCGTCGGTCAGCGCCGGCGCGTCTTCGACAACAGATGCTTCCGTGGCCTGGTTCTTAGTGATCGTTGCAGCCGCAGTAGACATATGGGTGACTCCTCCCCGAGGCTCCAAAAGGTTCAAGATCGGTTAGTCGAGGAAGGCGCAATGCCGTTCCACGTACTGTGCGAGACCGAGCGTGTGTTCCCGGACGCGGCGTTCCGCGAGATCGGCATCGCGGGCGGCAAGCGCCTCGATGATGTCCCGATGCTCGTGGATGGACTGGTCGGCACGGTCGCCGAGGCCCATCGTCGCGCGGCGGATCGCACGCATATGGATGAAGAAGCGGTCGGTCAGGTCCGAGATCAGGGTGGAGCCCGAAGCCTGGACGATGCTTTGATGGAAGACGATGTTGGCGTCGGAATACTCCGCGACATGTTCCGCCAACTCGGCTTTCGTGTATTTGTCGAACGCGGCGTGCAGGAGTTCCAGCTTCTCCGTGGTGGCGTTTTCGACGAACAGGCGTGCCGCCATGCCTTCCAGGGCGGCACACACCGTGATCATCTCCACCAGTTCGGCCTTCGTCTTGCGCACCACGAAGATCCCGCGCCGCGGTTGGGAGCGGATGAACCCCTCCTGTTCCAGCAGCGCCATAGCCTCACGCACCGGGGTGCGGCTGACACCCAACGCTTCGCACAGCCGGCGTTCGTCCAACCTGATCTCGCTGCTCTGACCGTAGATGTTCATCTGCGTGATGGCCTGTCGCAGCGACTGGTAGGCCTTCGCCTTGAAGCTCATCCCCTGTTCGAGGGGTTCGACACTGAATCGTTCTCGGTTCATCACGTTTCCGACCCTTTGCGCGCCGACGCCATCGGCGCCGCTTGTTGTCGTGAGCGTTCCTGTGCGAGCGTTCGGATGATCGCCCTCTGGTGCGTCGTTGTGAGCGGCGCGTCGTTTTGAATTATCGATACGGTATACCAGATGCCAGACACCCGCAACATCAATTGCGGGCACCTCGAACTATTTCTGCCGCAGACGGAGTTTCGGGTGGTTTTGTTCGATTTTTCTGGATATTGCGCGGTAATCGCCCTAATTTGGCCGTTCTAGGACCGCTCTTCGGGGAAGGAGCCATCGCATGGCCGACACTCAGCATCTGGCCAAGGCCGCGGACGAGCCGTCGTCCGGCGCGGCGGAGGAAGCGTCCGACCCGAACTTCATGACCTCTCTGGCCCGTGGGCTGTCGGTGATTCGCGCCTTTACGGAGCGGGAGCCGAACCTGACCATCGCCGACATCGCCAAGATCACCGGGCTGCCGCGGGCGGCGGCGCGGCGCTGCCTGTTGACGCTGATGCAGCTGGGCTATGCCGGGTCGGACGGCCGGACCTTCCATCTGAGGCCGAAGATCCTGGCGCTGGGCTATTCCTTCCTGTCGTCGGCCCCGCTGGCGACGATCCTCGACCCGCTGATCGAACAGGTCAGCGGGGCGGTGCAGGAATCCTGCTCCGCCGCCGTGCTGGACGAGGACGACGTGGTCTATATCGCCCGCGCGGCGACCAAACGGATCATGTCGGTCGGGCTGAATGTCGGCAGCCGATTGCCCGCCTATTGCACCTCGATGGGCCGCGTCCTGCTGGCGGCGCTGCCGGAATCGGAACTGGACGCCTATCTGGCGCGGGTGCCGCTGAAGCCCTACACGGAGCGGACCATCACTGCGGCCGACGCCCTGAAGCGCGAATTGGAGCGGGTGCGCGACCGCGGCTTCTCACTGGTGGACCAGGAGCTGGAGTTGGGGTTGCGCTCCATCGCCGTGCCGATCCGCACCGCCACCGGCGGCGTGGTCGCGGCGATGAACATCAGCGCCCAGGCCGCCCGCGTCACCTGCCCGGAGATGGAGGTGCAGTTCCTGCCCCACCTGACCCGCGCGGCGGAAGAGGCGCGGGTGCTGCTGGTGCGCTCACGGGGGGTGTGATGTGGAGGTCCGCCCTTTTGCGGACGGCGATCCACTCTCGGACATCCTGACGCTGGCGGGCAGCCGCTGCGCCGTGTCCGGCCGGCTGGAGGCTGGCGGGAACTGGGCGTTGCGCTTTCCGCCGCCGGTGATGATCAAGTTCATCGCCATCATGACGGGCAACGGCTGGCTGGCCGTGGACGGGATCGATGAGCCGCGGCACCTCGACACCGGCGATGTGATCATGCTGGGCGCGGAGCGGCCCTTTCGGCTCGGCAGCGACCTTGACCTGCCGGCGGCGGACGGCGCCGTCGCCTTTGCCGCGGCGGCCGGCGATCCGACGAAGGGTGACCGGGTGACGGTCGGCAACGGCGTGGAGTTCCTGGCGGTCGGCGGGCATGTCACGCTCGATCCAATCCGTGGCCACCTGTTCCGCGACGTGTTGCCGCCGCTGATCCATGTTCGGTCGGGAGCGCCGGAGGCGCCGGCCATGCGCTGGCTGCTCGACCAGCTCGGGACCGAACTGGCCTGCGGGCGGCCGGGCACCACGCTGGTGGCCGCGCAGTTGGCGCAGATGCTGTTCGTCCAGATCATCCGCGCCCATCTCGCCGCATCCGGTCCGCTCGGTCCCGGTTGGGCCGGCGCGTTGCGCGACGCACGCCTCGCTCCCGCCCTGCGGCTGATGCACGGTGACCCCGGCCGCGCCTGGCAACTCGGGGAACTGGCACGGGCGGTGGGCATGTCGCGGACGGTGTTCGCCGTGCGATTCAAGGCGGCGGCCGGGGTCGGGCCGCTCACCTATCTGCTGAGCTGGCGCATGCGGCTGGCCGAACGGGAACTGTGCTGCGGCACGGCGCCGGTGTCGGCCATCGCCCTGTCGCTCGGCTACCTGTCGGAAAGCGCTTTCAGCAACGCCTTCAAGCGAACCTTCGGGATGGCGCCGAGCCTCTACCGCAACCGGCATGCGGCAACCGCTCTTTCGACGCGGCGGTCAGGCCTGCGCGGTGGGGCGCACAATGATCTCGTTGATGTCGACATCGGCAGGCTGGTCGATGGCGAAAGCGATGGCACGGGCGACGGCGTCCGGCGGGATCCCAAGCGCGTCGCGTGATGCGGCAAGCCTCGCCCGCACCTCCGCATTGTTGATGCCGTCGATAAAGTCGGTGCGAACGAAGCCCGGCGACACGACCGTCACCCGAAGTGTCTCGCCGGCCTCCTGCCGCAGCCCTTCGCAGATCGTGCGGACGGCGACCTTCGTCCCGGCATAGACGGCCATGGTCGGCACCGTGCGGTGTGCAGCGGTCGATGCCGTGGTGACGAAATGGCCGCTTCCCTGGGCGCGGAAGACCGGCAGCGCCGCGGCGATGCCGTAGAGCACGCCCTTGATGTTGACGTCGACCATGTCTTCCCAATCCTCGACCCGCAGTTCGTCGAGCGGCGAGATCGGACCGATCCCCGCGTTGTTGATCAGGACATCGAGCCGTCCGAACCGCTCGCACGCCAGCCCGACCAGAGCGGTCAGGTCATTGCGCCGACGGACATCGGTCGGCAGGAAGACCGCTTCGCCGCCGGCCTGCGCGATGCGTCGAGCCAGCGCTTCCAGCCGATCCGCCCGGCGGGCGCCGAGGACGAGCTTCGCGCCGGACGCGGCCAGACGCAGGGCCGTCGCCTCGCCGATGCCGCTGCTGGCACCGGTGATCGCCACGACCTTCGGAGTGGATGTCGAGGTGTTCATGAGTCGTCTCCGTTGTGGTGGACGGAAACGATAGACGCCGGGCGCCGAACGCTGAATGCGCCGGCGTTCGCAAGATCTGCGCGATCGTTCAGGAAATGACGGTACTCACCGCCCTACTGGATCGTATCGGGCGAGATCGCCGTCAGCGCCGCCTTGATCTTCGGCACCATGTGGTCGGCGAAGGCCCGCACCTTGGCCGGCACCAGCGCGCGATGGGGATAGAGCACCGCCAGCGTCACCGCTTCCGGCGGGAAGTCCGGCAGCACCGGGACCAGGGCTCCGCTGGCGAGATGCTCCGCCACCTCCCACAGCGGCTTCATGGCGATGCCGCGGCCGTCCAGCGCCCAACCGGTCAGCACGTCGCCGTCATCGGCGTCGAAGCGGCCCGACACCGGCAGCTTCACCGGCTCGCCATTCTCCAGAACGCTCCATTGATATTGCTGGGTGCCGGGGAAGCGCAGAAGCAGGCAGTTGTGGCCGGACAGGTCCGCCGGCATCGAAGGGACCCCGCGCTCCGACAGGTAGGAGGGGGCGGCCACCAGCACGCGCCGCACATCCGCGATCTTGCGCACGACGAAGCTGGAATCCTTCAGCGCCGCCATCCGCACGGCCACGTCCACCGCCTCGCGCAGCAGGTCGAGCAGATGGTCGGACAGCCGCAGCCGCACCTCCACCAGCGGGTGGGCGGCGCAGAAGTCCGGCACCAACGGCGCCAGGATGCGGCGGCCGAAGCCCAGCGGCGCCGTCACCCGCACGCTGCCCGACGGCACGCCGGACCCGGCGGCGATGCTGCTGTGCGCACGCTCCACCGCCTCCAGCACCTCCAGGCAGCTCTGGTAGAAGTCCATGCCGGTCTCGGTCGCCTGCAACTGCCGCGTCGTGCGGTTCAGCAGCCGGACGCCGAGATGGGTTTCCAATTGCTGGATGCGGTGGCTCACCATGGCCGGCGACATGCGCAGGTTCCGTCCGGCAGCCGACAGGCTGCCCAGCTCGACAACGCGGACGAAGATGCGCATGTTCTCAAGCAACGCCATGCTCGCGCGGACTCCCTGCCGGACCGGTAGTTCTCAGGTGCGGCAGGAACGCTAGCACGCGCATTCCGGCGAGGGAATTTGCGCGATGCAGCAAATCCGTCAAAAAAGAAAGCCGCCGGAGCGCATCGGCGTCCCAGCGGCTTTCGTCAGACGGATAGGATCGTCAGACCAGCACGGTCTCGCCCTCCTCCACCGGCAGGTCCAGGGTTTCCTCGAACTCGGTGACGTTGTCGATGTCGGTGCCCATGGCGATGTTGGTCACCCGTTCCAGCACCAGTTCGACGACGACCGGCACCTGATACTCGTCCATCCAGGCCTGGGCCTGGGCGAAGGCGTCCTGGATGCGGTCGGGTTCGGTGACGCGGATCGCCTTGCAGCCCAGCCCTTCCGCCACCGCGACATGGTCGACGCCATAGACGCCGATCTCCGGCGCGTTGATGTTCTCGAAGGACAGCTGCACCTGGAAGTCCATCTGGAAGGCGCGCTGCGCCTGCCGGATCAGGCCGAGATAGGCGTTGTTCACCAGCACATGGATGTAGGGCAGCTTGTGCTGGGCGCCGACCGCCAGCTCCTCGATCATGAACTGGAAGTCGTAGTCGCCGGACAGGGCGACGATGCGCCGCTTCGGATCGGCCACCCGGACGCCCAGCGCCGCCGGCAGGGTCCAGCCCAGCGGGCCGGCCTGGCCGCAGTTGATCCAGTGGCGCGGCTTGTAGACGTGCAGGAACTGCGCGCCGGCGATCTGCGACAGGCCGATGGTGGTGACGTAGGTGGTGTCCTGGCCGAAGGCGCTGTTCATCTCCTGATAGACGCGCTGCGGCTTCATCGGCACCTGATCGAAGTCGCTGCGGCGGTGCATCGACCGCTTGCGGCCCTGGCAGTCCTTGACCCAGGCGCCGAGGTCCTTGAACTTGCCGGCAGCCTTCCACTCCTTCGCCACCGCGATGAACATGTCCAGCGCGGCGCCTGCGTCCGAGACGATGCCGAGATCGGGCATGAACACCCGGCCGATCTGGGTCGGCTCGATGTCGACATGCACGAACTTGCGGCCCTTGGTGTAGACCTCGACCGATCCGGTGTGGCGGTTGGCCCAGCGGTTGCCGATGCCCAGCACGAAGTCGGACTTCAGCATCGTCGCGTTGCCGTAGCGGTGGGCGGTCTGCAGCCCCACCATGCCGGCCATCAGCGGATGGTCGTCGGGGATGGTGCCCCAGCCCATCAGCGTCGGGATCACCGGCACGCCCAGCAGCTCGGCGAACTCCACCAGCTTGTCGGAGGCATCGGCATTGATGATGCCGCCACCGGCCACCACCAGCGGACGCTCAGCCGCCGCGAACATCGCCAGCGCCTTTTCGACCTGTTGGCGGGTGGCCGCCGGCTTGTAGACCGGCAGCGGCTCGTAGGCCTCGTCGTCGAACTCGATCTCCGCCATCTGCACGTCGATCGGCAGGTCGATCAGCACCGGGCCGGGCCGGCCGCTGCGCATCAGATGGAAGGCCTGCTGGAAGACGTAGGGCACCTGGGCCGGCTCCAGCACGGTCAGCGCCCATTTCGTCACCGGCCGGGCGATGTCCGGCACGTTGATGGCCTGGAAATCCTCCTTGTGCAGGCGCGCACGCGGCGCCTGTCCGGTGATGCACAGGATCGGGATCGAGTCCGCGATCGCCGAATAGAGGCCGGTGATCATATCGGTGCCGGCCGGGCCGGAGGTGCCGATGCACACGCCGATGTTGCCGGCATTTGCCCGTGTGTAGCCCTCGGCCATGTGCGAGGCGCCCTCCACATGGCGGGCCAGCACATGGCGCATCGTGCCGCGCCGCTGCATCGCCGCGTAGAAGGGGTTGATCGCGGCGCCGGGGACGCCGAAGCAGACGTCGATGCCCTCCCGCTCCAGCACCCGCACCGCCGCTTCCGCCGCCGTCATTCTCGCCATCGCTCGACTCCTCACCAAACGCGATTATTCCTGAGGACAGCTAAGCGCGCGGATGGTGGGTGCGGCAAATCAATGGGTTGCCTTTTCCACAGGCTGGAAAGCGGCGCGAAGGGGGCAGAGGGCGTCAGCTGCCCCGATAGGTGGAATAGGCCCAGGGTGAAACCAGCAGCGGCACATGGTAATGCTGGGCAGCGTCCTTGATGCCGAAGCGCAGCGGCACCTCGTCGATGAAGTCCGGGCCGTCGCCGGAGATGACGCCGATGCGGCGGAAATATTCGCCGGCCATGAACAGCAATTCATAGCGTCCGGGTTTGAAATCCTCGCCCTGGAGCGCCGGGGCATCGAGCCGGCCGTCGGCGTTCGTTGTGAACTCGCCGAGAACGGCGCCGGTATCCAGCGCCGTCAGCCGGATGCGCATGCCCGGCGCCGGACGGCCCGCGGCGATGTCGAGGACGTGGGTGGTGAGGCGGCCCATGGTGGTGGTCTCCTTGGAGTTGGGTGGTTGCTTCGCGTGCCCCCTCCCCATCCCTCCCCCGCTCCGCGGGAGAGGGGGCAGGAGCTTTGCGGGAATTCGGCGGAGTTCCCTCTCCCGCGAAGCGGGGGAGGGTTAGGGAGGGGGCATCGTCAGCCGACGATAGATCAGCCCCCTACCCCTGCCCACCCTCCGAAATCCGGAAACTGTCTTCAGTCCCGCGCCCGATCCGCCGCCCAAACTGCCGATTGAACCCCCTGCCGCCAATGGCTTAGCGTAGTCCCCGCTTCGACCGCAGCAAGCGAGACGACGATGACCGAGACCGCCTATCCCCGCGACATGATCGGCTATGGCGCCACCCCGCCGCAGGCCAATTGGCCGGGCGGCGCCCGGGTGGCGGTGCAGTTCGTCATCAATTACGAGGAGGGCGGCGAGAATTGCGTCCTCCATGGCGACGCCGCGTCGGAGGCCTTCCTGTCAGAGATCGTCGGCGCCCAGCCGATCCTCGGTGCTCGTCACATGAACATGGAGTCGATCTACGAATACGGTTCGCGCGCCGGTTTCTGGCGGCTGCACCGGATGTTCACCGAGCGCAACCTGCCTGTCACCGTCTACGGCGTCGCCATGGCGCTGGAGCGCAATCCGGAGGTGGTCGCCGCCATGAAGGCCGCCGGCTGGGAGATCGCAACCCACGGCTGGCGCTGGATCGACTATCAGCATCTACCGCCCGAGGTGGAGCGCGAGCATATGATGCGCGCCATCGAGGTCCATACCCGTGTGATCGGCACCCGGCCGCTCGGCTGGTATCTGGGTCGGTGCAGCCCGAACACCTGGCGGCTGGTCGCGGAGGAAGGCGGCTTCGTCTACAACGCCGATTCCTACGCCGACGACCTGCCCTATTGGGATGACAGCCATGGCCGGCCGCAGTTGATCGTGCCCTATACGCTCGACGCCAACGACATGCGTTTCGCGACGAACCAAGGCTTCAACAGCGGCGACCAGTTCTTCGCCTATCTGAAGGACAGCTTCGACACGCTCTATGCGGAGGGCGAGACGGCGCCGAAGATGATGTCCATCGGCCTGCATTGCCGTCTGGTCGGGCGTCCCGGCCGCGCCGCGGCGCTGGCGCGCTTCCTCGACTATGTGCGCAGTCACGACAAGGCGTGGGTGGCGACCCGGCTCGACATCGCCCGCCACTGGATCGCCGAACATCCCTACACCGCGAAGTGAGGCCCTCCATGCCCTACAGCCTGGACGATCTGAACCGGATGGACCGCGCCGCCTTCGTCGCGGCGCTGGGCGCGGTGTTCGAGGACAGCCCCTGGGTGGCCGAGGCCGCCTGGGACAAGCGTCCCTTCGCCGATACGGACAGCTTGCGTGCGACGATGACCGACATCGTCCGGAATGCCGGGACGGAGCGGCAGCGCGCGCTGATCCTCGCCCACCCCGACCTTGCCGACCGCGCGACCCGCGCCGCCAACCTGACCGCCTTTTCGCAGACCGAACAGGCGAAGGCCGGCCTGAACGAGTTGACGGAAGCCGAAGCGCAGGAACAGCGCGAGTTGAACCGCGCCTATCGCGAGCGCTTCGGCTTCCCCTTCATCATGGCGGTGCGCTTCAGCAGCAAGCAGGAGATCCTGGCGGCGATGCGCGAGCGCGTGGCGAACGTTCCGGATGTGGAGTTCGGCCGGGCGCTGGAGGAGATCTACAGGATCGCGGGGTTCCGGTTGGACGATCTGGTGGAACTCCCCCTCTCCCCCCCGGGGAGAGGGATGGGGTGAGGGGGACGCACATGTAGGATTTTTGGTGTAGGCCCGCCGCGCCCCCCCCCCCCCCCCCCCCCCCCCCCCCCGGGGGGGGGGGGGGGGTCCCCCAAAAAAGAGGGGCCCCCCCACCCCCGCGGCGCGGGGCTTTT
>NZ_VTTK01000048.1:0-43822 GCF_008365135.1 Azospirillum sp. Sh1
TGGGCCCGCCCCAGGGTGCCCGCCGTGCTGCCCGTGCGGGGGTGGAGAAGGCTGTCCCCCAGCCCCCCCCCCCCCGGGGGGGGGGGGGGGGGGGGGGGGGGGCGGTGCACCGCGTGACTGTTACAAGAATCCACCCTTTGCATCCCCCTCACCCCGACCCTCTCCCCGGGGGGGAGAGGGGGAATCCCCCCCTCGGCGAGTTCGGCCGCATCGCCCGCTACTTCAAGCCGCTGGCCGCCGGGTTCCCCGGCGCCCGTGGTCTGCGCGACGATGCCGCCGTGTTCGGGGTGCCGGAGGGGCGGGAACTGGTGGTCACCACCGACGCCATGGTGGCCGGGGTGCATTTCTTCCCCGACGACGCGCCGGCCGACGTCGCCGCAAAGCTGATGCGCAGCAACCTGTCCGACCTCGCCGCCATGGGGGCGGAGCCGCTGGCCTATACGCTGGTGACCGCCCTGCCCCGCGGCCTGGACGAATCCTGGCTGGAGGGCTTCGCCGCCGGCTTGGGCGAGGAGCAGCACCTGTTCGGCATCGCGCTGGCCGGCGGCGATTCGGTCTCCACCAGCGGCCCGATCACCCTGTCGGTGACCGCCTTCGGGCTGGTCCCCACCGGCCGCGCCCTGCCGCGCTGGGGCGGACAGCCGGGCGACCGCGTCTTCGTCACCGGCAGCATCGGCGATGCGGCCCTGGGGCTGGAGATCGCTTACGGCCGCCTTGATGTCCCGGACGAGGAGACCCGCGCCCATCTGCTGCGCCGGATGCGCCGGCCGGACCCGCGCATGAGCGTCGGGCCGCGGTTGATCGGGCTGGCGAGCGGTGCGATGGACGTGTCGGACGGTCTCGTCGCCGATCTCGGCCATCTCAGCGAGGAATCCGGCTGCGCCGCCCTGCTGCGGGCCGATGCGGTGCCGCTGTCGGATGCGGCGCGCGGCGCCATCGACGGCGATCCGGTCCGGCTGGCGCTGGCCATCACCGGCGGCGACGATTACGAGCTTCTGTTCACCGCCCCGTCCTCGGCCCGCGACGCCCTGGCTTCCCTGGCGGCCGCGCGCGGCGTCGCAATCACCGAAATCGGCGAACTCCGCCCCGGCACTCCCGGTGAGGTCGCCGTGCTGGATGCCTCCAGCGCGCCCCTGCCGCTGGCCCGGCGGGGCTGGGACCATTTCTGACCCGCCGCATCAGATTTCCCGCATTTAAGACAATCGAAAGCATCCCCGGCGCAGGGTTCGGCGAACTTTCGTCTGCGTAAGGTGTGCTGCCGTGGTCAAGGCTTTGATCGTCCTCGTTCTCGGCATCGTGCTGCTGGGCGGCGCCAGCTTCGGCGGCTGGTTCGTCTATCAGAAGTACTTCACCCCGCACCCGGAAGAACCGAAGAAGGTCGAGCCGCCGCCCAAGCCGCCCACCGCCTTCGTCCGCTTGCCCCCGCTGGTGGTGCCGATGATCGGCCCGTCCCGAGTCGAGCAATTCGTCACCGTGGTGGTGGCGGTCGAGGTGATTCTTGAACAGCAGCCGATGGTCCAGGCCAACCAGCCACGCCTGACCGACGCATTCCTCACCGCGCTCTACGGCGGCGTCGCCGACAAGTCGATCCTGAACGGTGCTTTGGTCAATATTCCTGCCGTAAAGGCGAAATTGAAGGAGGCCGCCGTCAAAGTGGTGGGCAAGGACGCGGTCTATGACGTGCTGGTTCAGGCGGTTACGCAACGCAATCTCTGACCGCACCGCACAACACCCGCCATTTGCACCCATTTTGCGGTGCAGAAGCCCTGTACTACCCATAAAGGTCAGGATCACCCTCGGCCATTTCGCCGCGTCGCGTCGACCCGTGCGGCGGTTGCAAAGCGGCGGGACCGGGCGCATGCTTTTCGTGAAAATACTTGCGCCCGACTTCTCCCCCACTTATCCGCGTGGTGGGACCAGCCTTTCCGGGGCGCGTCCTTAAAAGCAATCGGGGGATGCGATGGCTCTAGCGTTCATCGTCATCATCGCCGCCGGCCTGCTCGCGCTGGCCTACGGTTTTCGTACCGGAAAAGAAGTCATGGCCGCCTCGCCGGGGTCCGACCGGATGCAGGCCATCGCCGCCGCGGTGCAGGAAGGGGCGCGCGCCTATCTGAACCGCCAATACACCACCATCGCCATCGCCGGCGTCGTCCTGCTGCTGATTTTGTGGGTGACGCTGGGCTTTCCGGTGGCCCTGGGATTCCTGATCGGCGCCGTCCTGTCGGGCAGCGCCGGCTATATCGGCATGAACGTCTCGGTCCGTGCCAATGTCCGCACGGCGGAGGCGGCGACTCGCGGGCTGGCTCCCGCGCTCGACATCGCCTTCAAATCGGGGGCGATCACCGGCATGCTGGTGGTCGGATTGGGGCTGCTGGGCGTCGGCGGCTATTTCGGCATCCTGACGCTGGTCTACCACGTCAACGACCCGGTCGAGGTCCGCACCGTGCTGGAGGCGCTGGTGGCGCTCAGCTTCGGCGCGTCGCTGATCTCCATCTTCGCCCGGCTGGGCGGCGGCATCTTCACCAAGGGGGCCGATGTCGGCGCCGATCTGGTCGGCAAGGTGGAGGCCGGCATTCCGGAGGACGACCCGCGCAACCCGGCGGTCATCGCGGACAATGTCGGCGACAATGTCGGCGACTGTGCCGGTATGGCCGCCGACCTGTTCGAAACCTACGCCGTCACCATCGTCGCCACCATGCTGTTGGCGGCGATTTTCTTTACCGGCGGCGTGTTGCGGCTGATGCTGGTCTATCCGCTGCTGATCGGCGCGGTGTGCATCCTGGCCTCGGTCGCCGGCACCTTCGCGGTGAAGCTCGGCGCCGACAACGCCATCATGAAGGCGCTCTACAAGGGGCTGGCCGTCGCGGCGGGGCTGTCGCTGGTGCTGATCCTGATCGTCACCGCGATCCTGTTCGGCTTCACCCGCGCCATCCCGATGACCGACGGCATGACGATCACCGGCTTCAACCTGTTCGTCTCGGCCCTGGTCGGGCTGGGCGTCACCGGCCTCTTGGTCTGGATCACCGAGTACTACACCTCGACCGCCTACCGCCCGGTGCGCAGCGTCGCCAAGGCGTCGGAGACCGGGCACGGCACCAACGTCATCCAGGGACTTGCCGTGTCGATGGAATCGACCGCCCTGCCGGTGATCGTCATCTGCGCCGGCATCCTGATCGCCCATGGGCAGGCCGGCGTCTTCGGCATCGGCGTCGCCGCGACGACGATGCTGGCGCTGGCCGGCATGGTGGTGGCGCTCGACGCCTACGGGCCGGTCACCGACAATGCCGGCGGCATCGCCGAGATGTCGGACATGCCCGCCAACATCCGCGTCACCACCGACGCGCTGGACGCCGTCGGCAACACCACCAAGGCGGTGACCAAGGGCTATGCCATCGGCTCCGCCGGTCTGGCCGCCCTGGTCCTCTTCGCCGCCTATGTCCAGGACCTTGGCCATTACTTCCCGAACATCCCGGTGGAGTTCCGGCTGAACGACCCCTATGTCGTCGTCGGGCTGCTGGTGGGCGGTCTGCTGCCCTACCTGTTCGGCGCCATGGGCATGACCGCCGTCGGCCGCGCCGCCGGATCGGTGGTGGTGGAGGTGCGGCGCCAGTTCCGCGAAATCCCCGGCATCATGGAGGGCACCGCCAAGCCCGATTACGGCCGTGCGGTGGACATGCTGACCAAGGCGGCGATCAAGGAGATGGTGATCCCCTCGCTGTTGCCGGTGTTGGCCCCGGTGGTTCTGTATTTCGTCATTTCCGCCATCGGCGGTCAGGCGGCCGGCTTCGCGGCGCTGGGCGCCATGCTGCTTGGCACCATCGTCACCGGCATCTTCGTCGCCATTTCGATGACGTCGGGCGGCGGCGCCTGGGACAACGCCAAGAAATACATCGAGGAGGGCAACCACGGCGGCAAAGGCTCCGACGCCCACAAGGCGGCGGTGACCGGCGATACCGTCGGTGATCCCTACAAGGACACCGCCGGCCCGGCGGTGAACCCGATGATCAAGATCACCAACATCGTGGCGATCCTGCTGCTGGCCATCCTGGCGCAGTTCGGGTGAAGGGTCGGTGCGGATGTGGGCATCGTCGTTTGCCCCCTCCCCGACCCTCCCCCGCTTCGCGGGAGAGGGGGTTAAGTGTCGGAATAGCGGCAGTCCCCTCTCCCGCGAAGCGGGGGAGGGTTAGGGAGGGGGCACCGGCACGTCCCCTCTCCACACCTCACATTCCCGGCGACGCTTCCGGAGCCAGCTGCTCCACGAACTCGTTGAAGTCTGACGCTTCGCGGAAGTCCTTGTAGACCGAGGCGTAGCGGATGTACGCCACCTGATCCATCGTCTGCAGCGCCTCCATGATCTTCTCGCCGATCTGCTTCGACGGAATTTCGCTCTCGCCGGAGGATTCCAGCTGGCGGACCATGCTGTTCACCACCCGGTCGATGCGGTCGGCGTCGATCGGGCGCTTGCGCAGCGCGATCTTCATCGACCGCAACAGCTTCTCGCGGTCGAAGGGTTCGCGCTGGCCGTTGCTCTTCACCACCGTCAACTCGCGCAGCTGGACGCGTTCGAAGGTGGTGAAGCGGGCGCTGCAACTGGGACAGAAGCGCCGCCGGCGGATTGCCGAGTTGTCTTCGGTCGGGCGCGAGTCCTTGACCTGGGTATCCTCGTTTCCGCAGAACGGGCAGCGCATCTGTCGATCACCTTATCGGATCAGAGAGTCGGGCCTTAGAGAGTGGGATAGATCGGGAACTGACGGCACAGGCCGCGCACCCGTTCGCGCATCGCGGCCTCGACCGCCGTGTTGTCGCCGGAGTTGCTGGCGGCCAGCCCGTCCAGCGTCTCGACGATCATCTCGCCGACCTGTTTGAACTCGGCGGTGCCGAAGCCGCGGGTGGTCGCCGCCGGGCTGCCCAGACGGACGCCGGAGGTGATCATCGGCTTCTGCGGGTCGAACGGCACGCCGTTCTTGTTGCAGGTCATGCCGGCATGCTCCAGGCTGGCTTCCGCCGCCTTGCCGGTCAGGTTCTTCGGACGCAGGTCGACCAGCACGATGTGGCTGTCGGTGCCGCCCGACACGATGTCCAGCCCGCCGCCAATCAGCGTCTTGGCCAGCACCTGGGCGTTGTCGACCACCGCCTGGGCGTAGGTCTTGAACTCCGGACGCAGCGCCTCGGCGAAGGCGACGGCCTTGGCGGCGATGACATGCATCAGCGGGCCGCCCTGCAGGCCGGGGAACACCGCCGAGTTGATCTTCTTGGCGATCTCTTCGCTGTTGGTCAGCACCATGCCGCCGCGCGGGCCGCGCAGGGTCTTGTGGGTGGTGGTGGTCGCCACGTCGGCATAAGGGAACGGGTTCGGATAGACGCCGCCGGCGATCAGGCCGGCATAGTGGGCGATGTCCACCATCAGGTAGGCGCCGACCTCGTCCGCGATGGCGCGGAAGCGCTGGTAATCCAGAACGCGTGGATAGGCCGAGCCGCCGGCGATGATCAGCTTCGGCTTGTGTTCGCGGGCCAGCGCCTCGACCTGATCGAAGTCGATCAGGTGGTCGTCCTTGCGAACGCCGTACTGCACGGCCTTGAACCACTTGCCCGACATGTTGGGGGCGGCGCCATGGGTCAGGTGGCCGCCGGCGGCCAGCGACATGCCCAGCACGCAGTCGCCGGGCTGCAGCAGGGCCAGCATCACCGCCTGGTTGGCCTGGGAGCCGGAGTTGGGCTGCACGTTGGCGAAATCGCAGCCGAACAGCTTGCAGGCGCGCTCGATCGCCAGGTTCTCGGCGATGTCTACGAACTCGCAGCCGCCATAGTAACGCTTGCCCGGATAGCCTTCGGCATACTTGTTGGTCAGGACCGAGCCCTGCGCCTCCAGCACCGCCTGCGAGACGATGTTCTCGGACGCGATCAGTTCGATCTGCTCCTGCTGGCGGACCAGCTCGTCGCGCACCGCGCGGGCCAGTTCGGGATCGGTCTCGGCGAGCGAGGCGGCGAAGAAGCGGCCGATCTCGGCGGTGTTGCTGCTGGTCATGGCGGAAGGTTCCTCGATCGAAGGGCGCGAAGCCGGCCGGACGCCCGGTCAGGCGGCTTCCGTTGGGTCTTTCCGGGTTCTGTCGCGTCCCGGTTGCGGGCCTTGGCGGCCAAATAAGGGGCCTGGAAAAGGCGGCGCGACGGCGCGCTCAGCCCATCTTGGCGATGCGGCGGCTGTGACGCTCCCCACCCTCGAAACCGGTCTTCAGGAAGACGTCGACGCAATCCTTGGCGATCTCCGGGCCGATGACGCGGGCGCCGAGCGCGATCACGTTGGCGTCGTTGTGCTCGCGCGACAGGCGCGCGGTGGTGACGTCATGGACCAGGGCGGCACGGATGCCGGGGTGGCGGTTGGCGGCGATGCTGATGCCGATGCCGCTGCCGCAGATCAGCACGCCGCGCTGCGCCCGGCCGTCGGTGACGGCGGCGGCGAGCGCCGCGGCGAAATCCGGGTAATCGACCGAGGCCGGCCCGTCGGTACCGAGGTCGAGGACGGTGTAGCCGGCGTCCTCGAGTTGCCGGGCGATCTGGGCCTTCAGCTCATAGCCGGCGTGATCGGAAGCGAGTGCCACGGTGCGGACGGTCATGACGGCGGAAACTCCGGTGCGTGCGGTAACGGATGCACAAGCGACGACAGCGCCGGCAATGCGGCGAAAGACGCCCGCACCCTACCAGATGTCGGTGCAGACCGCCACTGCCACACCATGACGTGGATGCATAGCTAAACCCGGGGCCGGCCCGTCCTCGGCTGGCGACGCCTTGCCTGAAGACCCTCCTTCGCGGTTCCCCGCCTGCACCGAACCGGGGCACCCCGACACCGCGAAGGTTTGGAGACGGTTTTCACCTCTGCGTTGCCGAGAAGCCGAAACAAGGGAGATAGCCGATTCGTTATAGGAGCGGGAAAACGCCCAATTGCCGCGGCGGACTCGGCGGAAAATCACAAGCCCCTGCTTACTAGACCGCCGCTAAAGCCGCCGCACAGCCACAACCGCGCAACGATTTTCAGCGAAGGCTGATTTGCACCGCGCTCCTTTGTTCTGGCAGCCAAGAGCAACTAATTTGGAGCTTGCCGAAATTATATTGACACCCAAATCACGGTATGCAACTTGGTTCGTACGGACAAATGAAAAACCAGGACACAGTGCAATGAGCGACCAGCTTCGCGCCGATGTACCGGACAATGCGCTGCTGCGGATGACCGCCGACATCGTATCGGCGTATGTCAGCAAGAACGTGTTGCCTGCTCAGCAAATCCCCGATGTGATCAATACGGTCTACTCGTCGCTGACTGGCCTGAATGGTCAGCCTCGCGAGGTCGCGGCGGAACCGCTGAAGCCTGCCGTTCCGATTCGCAAATCGGTGACGCCCGAATACATCGTCTGCCTGGAAGACGGGAAGAAGCTGAAGATGCTGAAGCGGCACCTTCGCTCGACCTACAACATGTCGCCGGACGAGTATCGGTCCCGTTGGGGACTTCCGCCCGACTATCCGATGGTCGCGCCGAACTACGCGGCGCAGCGTTCGGAATTCGCCAAGCGCATCGGCCTCGGCCGCAGCTCCGGCCGCCAGACCCGCCGCAAGGCCGGTTGATCGTGTAAAGTCCGTATGCAACGCGGGCCGGTCCCATGGGATCCGGCCCGTGTGCATGTCAGAACGATGGCAAAGCGGTCGGAATGACGGCGAAGCCGTCGGATTGGTTGACGAGACGCAAGCCGGTCGCCCCCGCCAGTTGCGGCGGGTCAGTTACGGCGGGCCAGTTACGGCGAACCGGCCACCGCCGGCATCGCGACGGCCCAGCCGCCTCCCGGCGGCCATAGCCCGATTGGCGCAGCCTCAGTTGGCGCAGCCCTTCCGGCCCGACAGGCGGCAGTTGAACCGGTCGACATTGCGGCTCAGTTCCCGCCCTGTCGCCACATTCTCTTCGTTCAGGCAGGTCAGATAGGCCATCGACTTGTCGACATACTCCTTCACCTCGCCCTGGCAGGACGACATCTTGTCGGCGCTGAGGAAGGTGGACTGGTCGTCCATGCACATCGGCACGCCCGGCTTCAGACAGCCCGCCGCCGGAGTGGTGGGCTGGGGCACCGTCGTTGCCGCTCCGCCGGCCTGAGCGCCCGGTGACGGTGCAGCGGGGGCGGCAGACCGGCCGCCATGTTCCTGCGTCCCGTGGCCCGGCTTCTGCGAGGTCGCGGCGGTTGCCGTCCGCGCCATGGTCAGCACCGGCAGGGCCGCCGCCAGGGCGGTTGCCGTCAGAAGCGCCGACATCACCGACACGCGCAGGAAAGCCGTCACACGAACCGCCCTCACACCAACCATTGCCTCGTTCCCCTGGTGTTTCGTTCCTCTGTGCGAAAGCCGGCCGGACAACGGCCGGACCCTTTCTCCGCTTACCCGCCCGGACGGCGTGGAAGAAGGGCCTTTTCTATGCGCCATTCGTTCAGAGATGCGCGGTTCTACAAGCGTTACACCCCCTGCGCCAGTGCCAACGGGCAGGCATAGGTCTACTGTCTGGGTCGAGCGGTTCGCTCTACGACCGGCGATCCGGATTGCGGCCATGTCCATTGCGACCATGTCCCATGCGGGGTTGCCGGCGGAGGCATGCCGGCGCTCACCATCAGCAAAAGCCAGACTTCGATCCGCGCCGCCCGGCCCCGTCCGGCGGCGCGTTTTCTTTGGCAGGCCCCGGCGACCGGCCGATGGCGGCCGGTCAGTAAAGGCCGCCACGCCCCTTCGGCGCCGGCTTCGCCGGTCCCCCGCCCGAACCGCTCCCCGAAGGACCGCCCCCGGAAGCACCTCTGTTGTCCGCGCTCTTGGTCTGGACGAAGCGCAGCTTGTTGATCGCCGTCCGCTTCAGCAATTCCTGGCTGCCGGTCGCCGGGCCGGCCACGGTCACCTCGACGCCGGTCTTCGCGTCGATGGCGGTGACCCTCAGATAGCTGCCGACCCGCTGGAATTCGAACAGCACCTCGCCGTCGCCGCCCGCTGCCGTCATGATCCGTCCCCTCCCCTATCCGAAAGCCAATCCCCGTTCGAGACCGCAACGCCCGGTGGCCGCCGCTGTTGTTCCCGCTGCCATTCGGCGCGCAGGAGCCCCGCTCCGCCAAAACCCACAGCGAGGAAGGACCATCATAATGGCCGCCAAGACGATGCAGGATCTCCTGATCGAGGATCTTCGCGACATCTACCACGCCGAGAAGCAGATCGCGAAGGCCCTGCCCAAGATGGCGAGGGCCGCCAGCTCCGACCAGCTGCGCAAGGCCTTCGAGACCCATCTGGAACAGACCAACGGCCAGATCGAACGGCTGCAGCAGGTGTTCGAGGAAATGGACACCCGTCCCCGCGGCAAGCATTGCGACGCGATGGAGGGGCTGATCAGCGAGGCACAGGAGATCCTCGAAATGGGTCTGGCGCCGGAGGTTCAGGACGCCGCCCTGATCGCCGCCGCCCAGAAGGTGGAGCATTACGAGATCGCCAGCTACGGCACGCTCCACGCCTATGCCACCGCCTGCGGCCTCGACAAGGTCGCGCAACTGCTGAACGAGACGCTGCAGGAGGAAAAGGACACCGACATGCTGCTCAACAAGCTGGCCATCGGCGACGTGAACAAGAAGGCGATCGCCGCCAGCGGCAAGAAGGCCGCCTGATCCCAGCCGAACCGTGACCAATCGCCCCCGGGTCGGCAAAAGACCCGGGCTGCGGTTGCAACCGCCGCGTCGGACCGGTAGCATCCCTGCCATCCGGTCCTTCGCGGTGTTCTGCCATGCGCGGCTTTCTGCCTGCCCTCTGCCTTGCCCTGGTCCTGACCTTGACGTCGGCACTGCCGGCCGCCGCGAACGAAGGTGCGCCGGGCGCCCTGCCCCCGTCGGTGCGGATCAAGCCGCTGATGGTCCCGGTGGTGAATGCCGGCCGGATCGAGAAATACACCCAGGTCGAAGTGAACCTGGAAATCGGCGACGCGCTGAGGCTGGGCGAGGTGCAGTTGAGCATCCCCCGCCTGCACGACGCCATCCTGACCGCCATCTACAAGGGCGTGGACGAGGGATGGATCGTCCGCGGCAACATCGCGAACGTCCCCGCCCTGCGCCGCCGGATCGACGAATCGGTCATCGCCATGTTCGGCAAGGACGTCGTCAGCCGCATCCTGATCACGCCCATCGCGCGCCAATCGTCGCTGCAATAACGCAACTCCAACAGCCTGTGCCGGGAGGATCGAATCGTCATGCCCGTCGTCTATGTCGCGCGCAGCGCCGCCCTGACCAAATGGGCGTCCGACGTCGGACAGGGTAAGCACATCTACAAGCTGGGCATTGCGGAGGACGAAGCCGCGGTGAAGGCCGCCGTCGCCGCCGGCTGGGGTGGCGAATCCGACTGGAAGCTCGTCCATTCCAAACAGGTCGACGATCTGGACGAGGACAGCGCGCTGGCCCGGCTCGGCCGGCGCGAGAAGGTGATCGACCCCACCTATTACCCGCGCCTGAAGGGGGCGGCCGGCGTCTACCGCATCACCCTGACCAACGTGCAGAACAGCCTGCTGGTCGCCAAGGCGATGACCGCCGACGAGCCGCTGACCGAGGTCAAGGTCAAGCCCAAGGACATCGCCGACTACATGATCCGCAACGCGATTGCCTGAGCAGTCCGCCGGAATGTCCGCCCCATCGATCCGCCGCGTCGCCTTCGACGCCCTGTCGCTGACCGAACTGCACGACCTGCTGGCGCTGCGCAGCCGTGTGTTCGTCGTCGAGCAGTCCTGCCCCTATCCCGACATCGACGGCCGCGACCCCGGAGCGCTTCATCTGATCGCGGCGGACGGCGCCGGCGCCATCGTCGGCTGTGCCCGCTGCCTCGGCCCGGACCGCGAGGGTCCCGATTCCGAAGGTCCGGAAGCGACGGTCTCCTTCGGCCGGCTGGCGGTCGACCGGTCGCAACGCTCCACCGGGCTGGGGCGGGCATTGGTCGCGGAATCTCTGGCGGTGCTGGCGGAACGCTGGCCCGGCCGCGATGTGCTGATCGGCGCACAGCTTTATCTGGAACGCTTTTACGGCAGCTTCGGCTTCGTGCCCGTCACCGAACCCTACGACGACTTCGGCATTCCCCACATCGACATGCGGCTTCGTCGCTGACCGCCAAATCGGCCATCCGATCCCCATAGGTTGGTGCGTCACCCTGCCGCATGCGCGCGGCGGCAATGACGGCGCGCAGGACAGTTACCTTCGGTAGAACATCGCCGGGGCGTTAACGCTTTGTTTGCAAGGCGGGTATAGGCCTTATGTGACAGACAGAAGATTTCGTCATACGTAAAATTTTCGATGATCGGAATCGTTTTTCCTGCCGTATCAGGTGGCGCGTTCGAACGGGTTAGACGCTCACCCAATCGGATGCGACTCCGCGAGGCAAGGCGACTGTCCGCCCGAATCACAAGCCCGTCCGGTCACATGAGGCGCAAGAAATGTCCTGGTTCACCAATCTCCGAATCGGCGGAAAGCTGCTGACGGCGTTCGCCGCGCTGATCGTCATCATCGGCGCGATCAGCTTTGCCAATTATGCCACGCTGTCGTCCATCCAATCCTCCATCGACTGGACGATCCACACCTACCGCGTGATCCAGACCACCGACGCGGCGCTGGCGGCGATGGTCGACCAGGAGACCGGAGTGCGCGGCTATCTGGTCAGCGGTGATCAGGCTTTCCTGGAGCCCTACCGTCGGGGTGAGCAGGCGTTCGACCGCGCCCTGGCGGAGGTGAGGTCGCTGACCGCCGACAATCCGCAGCAGCAGGCCCGGTTGGAGGAACTGCGCAAACATGCCGCCACCTGGCGCCAGACCGTGGCCGAAAAGGAAATCGCCCTGATGTCAAAGGCCGAATCGCGCGAGGAAGCCCGCGCGATGGAGGCGAAGGCGCTGGGCAAGGCCTCGATGGACCATGTCCGCGCGTTGGTCGCGCAGATCGAGGACGCGGAGCGCGCGCTTCTGACCCTGCGCAAGGACGAGCAGAAGGCCGCCTTCTCCACCGGCTATCTCACCGCCATCGTCGGCGCGCTGGCTTCCGTCCTGGTCGCGGTGGCCGCCGGGATGGTGCTGCGCGGGGCCATCGCCTCGCCCATCGTCGCCATGACCGCCGCCATGGGCCGTCTGGCCGGCGGTGAGCGGGCGGTCGAGGTGCCCGGCGTCGGCCGCAAGGACGAGGTCGGCGCCATGGCCGAAGCGGTGGACGTCTTCAAGCGCAACGCCATCGAGGCCGACCGCCTCGCCTCCGCCCAGCGCGCCGAGGAAGAGGCCAAGGCCCGCCGCACCGCCCGGCTGGAGGAGTTGATGCGCGCCTTCGAGGGCAATGTGACCGCGGTGGTGCAGAGCCTGTCGGGAGCGGCGACCCAGATGCAGCAGTCGGCCGGCATGCTGACCGGCACCGCCGACGAGACCAACCGCCAGAGCACCACGGTGGCCTCGGCCGCCGAGCAGGCCTCCGCCAACGTCCAGACCGTCGCTGCCGCGGCCGAGGAACTCTCCTCCTCGATCGCCGAGATCGGCCGTCAGGTCTCTCAGTCGACCCGCGTTGCCGAACAGGCGGTCAGCGGCGCCAGCCGGGCCAACGGCGTCGTCTCCGGCCTTGCCGACGGCGCGCAGAAGATCGGCGAGGTGGTGGACCTCATCAACAACATCGCGGCGCAGACCAACCTGCTGGCGCTCAACGCCACGATCGAGGCGGCCCGCGCCGGGGAGGCGGGCAAGGGCTTCGCGGTGGTGGCGAGCGAGGTGAAGAGCCTGGCCAACCAGACGGCGAAGGCCACGGAGGACATCACCGGCCAGATCGCCACCATCCAGGGCGCGACCCGCGAGGCGGTTTCCGCCATCGAGGAGATCGGCCGCATCATCACGGAGATCAGCCAGATTTCCGCGACCATCGCCTCGGCGGTGGAACAGCAGAGTGCGGCGACCCAGGAGATCAGCCGCAACGTCCAGGAAGCGGCCCAGGGCACGCAACAGGTGACCAGCAACATCGTCGGCGTCACCCGCGCCGCCGGCGACACCGGCCGCGCCGCCGGCGAGGTCCGCAACGTCGCCGACCACCTCAGCACCGAATCGACCCGCCTGCGTCAGGAGGTGGAGAGCTTCCTGAGCGGGGTGAAGTCGGCGTGAGTGGTGTTTGGGGGCGCCGTGTTGCCCCCTCCCCATCCCTCCCCCGCTGCGCGGGAGAGGGGGCAGGACGCTCGCGGGAGTTTCACAGCGGAGCGGCGGAAGTCCCCTCTCCCGCGAAGCGGGGGAGGGTTAGGGAGGGGGCAAAACTCCCCCACTCCCGCTCAGTGCGACAGCAGCAGCGGCACCGGGCAGGTGCGCAGCACGTGGCGCGTCCCGCTGCCGCGATGCAGGAACGGGAAGCCGTAATGGCCATGGGCGCCCATCACCAGCAGGTCGGCGCCGGTGTCCATGGCACGGGCCAGCAGGGCGTCCATCGCGCCGATGTCGTTGACCGTGAAGTGGGTCTGCTCCGCCTTCACGCCGTGGAAGGCGAGATGGTCGAGCAGCCCGACCCGCGGCGCTTCCGGCGCCGCGTTCGAGGCCTGGGTCAGCACGGTGATGACCGTCACCTCGGCGGCCTTCTCCAGCATCGGCATGGCGTCGGACAGGGCGCGGGCGGCCTCGCGCTCGGCATTCCAGGCGACGGCGACGCGCTTGCCGATCACCGGGAAGCGGCCGGCATACGGCACGACCAGCACCGGGCGGCCGGAGTTCAGCACCACCTGCTCGTTCAGTTCCTCCGGCGCGGCCTGCGATCCGGCCTCGCGGTCATACTGGCCCAGCACCGTCAGGTCGGCGAAGCGCGACCAGATGATGACCTCGCGGATCACGTGGTTGTATTCGCCGTGGGTCAGCCCGTGCCAATGGCCCTGCAGGCCGGACGCGGCGAGCTTTTCGTTGAACAGCGCCTCGCTGCGCGCCGCCGCGTCGACCAGATGGTCGCTGGACCGGCGGGCGATGACGCTGGAGGCGTTGCGGTCGCCCTGAGCGAACAGGCCGCGCAGGAAGGCGCCGTGGCTCTGGGCCAGTGCGATGGCGGCGTCGAGTCGCGCCTCGACATGCGGGCTGCTGTCGAGATGGACGAGGATGTGCTTGTAGGTCATGCGGGTCCTCCCGGTATGTAATGCGAAGTCTTGCGACGTCTGCCGTTTTCCGCGGAGCCACTGGCCGGCCCAACGGATTGTTTCATATGCATCATGTTTAACCGGGCGGCGTTCGTCCAGCAGCCTTCGTCCAGCCTGCGGTGAAAGGTCGCAATGGCTGAGACGCACCGCCCGGAGCGGGTCAGGCGTCGCGGAACCGTCCATAGGTGTAGTGCGCCGCGCAGGCGCCTTCGGCCGAGACCATGCAGGACCCCATCGGGTTTTCCGGGGTGCAGACGGTGTCGAACAGCTTGCAGTCGATCGGCCGCTTCACGCCGCGCAGGATGGCGCCGCAATCGCAGCCCTTGTGGTCGGGCACGCTGGCCCCGGCGATGGGAAAGCGCCGCTCGGCATCGAAGGCGGCATAGGCCTCGCGCAGCTTCAGCCCGCTGTGCGGGATGCTGCCCAGGCCGCGCCATTCGAAAGACGGCCGGGTCTCGAAGATCTCCAGCACCAGCGCCTGGGCCTTGCGGTTGCCGTCGGCGGTGACGGCGCGGGTATACTGGTTCTCGACCTCCGCCCGCCCGTCGTTGATCTGGCGGACAAGCATCAGGATCGACTGCAGCACGTCCAGCGGCTCGAATCCGGAGATCACCACCGGCTTGCCGTAATCCGTTGCAGCCGGGGCATAGGAGTCCGACCCGATGACGACGGAGACATGGGCCGGCCCGACGAACCCGTCCAGCGACAGCCCCTCGTTCGCTCCCGCCATGATGCCCTGGATGGCCGAGGGGGTGAGCACATGGTTGCAGAAGACGGAGAAGTTGGACAGCCCCTGTGCCGCCGCCGCCCGCACCGCCAGCGCGGTGGGCGGGGTCGTCGTCTCGAAGCCGATGGCGAAGAACACCACCTGCCGGTCCGGATTCTCCGCGGCGATGCGGACCGCGGCGTCGGCCGACACCACCATGCGCACGTCGGCGCCCTGCGCCTTGGCCTTCAGCAGGCTGAGCCGCCCGGACCCCGGCACCCGCATGACGTCGCCATAGGTGCACAGCGTCACCTCCGGCCGGCGGGCCAGCGCGATGGCGTCGTCGATCCGCCCGACCGGCAGCACGCAGACCGGGCAGCCCGGCCCATGGATCATGCGCACATTGTCGGGAAGCAGGTCGGGAATGCCATAGCGGGAGATGGCGTGGGTATGGCCGCCGCAGAACTCCATCAGGTGATAGGAGCGGTCTGACCGCACCTCCCGCGCGATGGCGGCGGCGACGTTGCGGGCAAGCACCGGATCGCGGAACTCATCGACATATTTCATGGTCGCTCCCTCTGCCCCGCCATTTCACCTGCAAGGCTGATCGTATGCGTTGATACGGATCAAGAGGGAAGTTCGACAATCCATGCGCTCGGCCATGCGCTCGGCCATGTGCTTGGCCCCGCGCTTGGCCCCGCGCTTGCCGCTACCTCACACCTTGTAGGCCAGCCGCAGCCCGCCCCAATGGCGGCCGCGGACCATGACGGGGGCGGAGACGTCCTTCATCAGGGTGTATTTCCCGCCGCCCATGTCGCGCCGGTAGGTCTGCAGCAGGAAGGGCTTGGTGTTGCGCCCGGCGGCCAGGCCGACGCGGTCGTTGAAGATGCGGCGGTTGCGGCAGTTGGCGGCGTTCCAGACCGGGTCACGGCCCTGCGGCTGGCTGAACTGGCGGTTGTGGGTGGGCAGATAGCCGTTCTCGTCGATCGCCACGCAGAAGACGATGCGGCTGTTGGCCGCCAGCACCGGCTCCTGGATTCCGGGCAGCACGCGGTCGCACAGCTGGGTATAGCGGGTCAGCACCTGCTGCGGGTCCGATCCGGCGACCGGTTGGTAATTGCGGTCGAACAGGTCGGATTCGCTGATGTCGCCACGGGCCAGCGCGTCCTCGAAGGCGGCGGACACCTTGGTGGCGGCGTCCTTGACCGCGGCGATGAAGGGGGTGTCGACCGTTTCGATGTTCAGTTCGGCGGTGATGCCGATCAGACGCTCGCTCATGCCGACCAGATTGTTCACCCGGTCGCGCGCCTGCGCCAGATTGTCGCTGGACAGCTTTACGCCCGCCGCCAGATCAGCGATCTCGTGCTCCAGCTCGCCGCAGTTGCCGCCGATCTCGGCGGAGGCGGCGTCGATCTTGTCGGTTTCGCCGTTCAGTTCGCGCATGGCGCGGCCGACCGTCTCGATCACCGTACCGATGGCGGTGGTGCCCTCGCTGACCGCGCGGGCCTTGGCGGCGCTGGCGGCGCTCTCCGTCATCAGGCGCTGGGCCTGCTCGTTCAGCACCTTCAGCGTCGCGTCGATTTCCGTCGTCGCCTCGCTGGTCTTGGTGGACAGCGACTTCACCTCGTTCGCCACCACGGCGAAGCCGCGCCCGGCCTCGCCGGCGCGGGCGGCCTCGATGGTGGCGTTCAGCGCCAGCAGGTTGGTCTGCTTGGCGATGGTGAAGATCTCCTTGGCGACCTTGCCGACGCGCTCCAGCGCCTCGCGCAGCCCGGCGATCTGCCCCTCGATCCCCGTCACCGACGACACCAGCGCATGGATGTCGGACAGCGACTGCTGCACCCGGTCGTGGGAGCTGTCGACCTCCTGCCGCGCCTGTTCGGTGACCGAGCGTGCGACTGCCGACGCCTCCGAGATGCGCTGCGTGCTGCGCGACATCTTGGCACCGGTATCCCGCAGCTGCGTGAACACCTCCGACTGGTGGGTGACGCGGGCGTTCACATCCTCGATATGGCCGGCGATATCCGCGATCTCGATGCCGAGATTGCCTGCTTCCTGCGCGATGTCCGCAATCAGATTCGGACGAAGCCCAAAGCCACCATCCATCATATCCACCATTCTTGCTGAATTATAACCGAGCGCTTTCTCCCGAGTACTATTATTGCGCTTTTGATACAGATTCGCAATGAAGGGGGTGCCAGGGCAGCGCCCGGCCCCCCTGTCCTTTGGTAGGATACCTTAAGGGGAGGGCACGCCCGGCGATTGTGCGATACCCCTCGTTCGATGCGAAATGCGGGTTATCCCGCAATACGGACCCGTATCACCGGCTGCACCGCCCACAACCGTCAATCGCCAGGACTCGATTTGCGGGCATCGGTTTCCGGGCCACGGCCCCGCAACCCCAGCTTTCAGCCGGCGATCCGGTGATCCAGCCGTTCATCGGCCAGCCCGGCCGGCTCCTGGTGAACCATCACCTCGGCGTTGACGAAGGCCTCGCGCAATCGCCGCTCCACCCGGTCGGCGACCTCGTGCGCGGCGGTCAGGCTGATGCCGCCGTCCAGCTCCAGATGCAGTTCGATGAAACAGCCGGTGCCGGCATTGCGCGTGCGCAGGTCGTGCAGACCGCGCACCCCCGGCTCGGCCCGCGCCAGCGCGGCGATGCGCTCGCGCTCCTCCTCGGCCAGTTCGCGGTCCATCAGCACGTCCAATGCGTCGCGTGCCACGCCGCGGGCGCCGTTCAGCAGGAACAGGGAAATGCCGATGCCGAACAGCGGGTCGACCACGGTCAGCCCGGTCGCCTCGGTCAGCAGGATGGCGACGATGACCGCGCTGTTCATCAGCAGGTCGCCGGAGTAGTGCAGCCGGTCCGCCCCGATGGCGACGGAGCCGGTGGCCGCCTGCACCCGGCGCTGGAAGGTGATGAGCCCGGCGGTCAGCAGGATCGAAAAAAGCATCACGGCGATGCCCATCGTGCCCTCGGTGATCGGCTCCGGCCGGATAATTCGCCGCACCGCCTCGACGCTCAGCAGCACGGCCGATCCGCCGATGAAGGCGGCCTGGGCGAGCGCCGCCAGCGCCTCCGCCTTGCCATGCCCGAAGCGGTGGTGGGCGTCGGCCGGGCGCAGGGCATGGCGCACCCCCAGCAGAGTCACCACCGACGCCATCAGGTCGGTGCAGGAATCGATCAGCGACGACAGGATGCTGACCGATTCGGTCAACAGATAGGCGGCCAGCTTCGCCGCGATCAGGGTGGAGGCCACCGAGACGCTGGCATAGGTGGCATAGCGGCGCAGCCGGTCCGCCGATGCCGCGTTTTGCGCACTGTCGCTCACTGCTCCCCCCATCCGCTTGGGTCCCCGTCCGCTTGCGCGACCGCGCTGGCCGGCGCGCGACCGTAGCGGCCCATCCTTACGGGTCGCTTACAGCCGGCTTCCGCCTGCAGTGCCCCGATCAGGGATAAAGATGCTCGGTGGTCCAACCCGTCTGCGTGCCGTCGGTCCCCTCGGCGCGATGGCCCTCGGCGCGCTGGAAAACCAGCCGGTCGTGCAGGCGGAACGGGCGGTCGCGCCAGAATTCGATCCGCGAGGGCAGCACGCGGAAACCGGTCCAGTGCGGCGGGCGCGGCACGGTGCCGATGGCGTATCTGGCGGCGAACTGCGCCACGCGCTTCTCCAGCTCCCACCGCCCTTCCAGCGGGCGCGACTGCAGCGAGGCCCAGGCGCCGATGCGGCTTTCGCGCGGCCGGCTTTCGAAATAGGCGTCGGCCTCGGCGTCGGTGACGACCTCCACCGGCCCCTCCACCCGCACCTGACGGCGCAGGCTCTTCCAATGGAAGCACAGGGCGGCGTTCCGATTCGCCAGCAGCTGGGTGCCTTTCCGGCTTTCGGTGTTGGTGTAGAAGACGAAACCGCGCGGATCGATCCCCTTCAGCAGAACCATCCGCACCGACGGGATGCCGTTGGCGTCGGCGGTGGCAAGCGCCATGGCGTTGGGATCGTTCGGTTCGCTCTGCTCCGCCTCCTTCATCCATTCGGCGAAGAGTTCGTAAGGGTCGCGGTCGGTGCTGTCCGTCATGCCTGTGGTCCTGTATCGATGGGTCCCGTGCCGCCGGCCGGGCGGTGCGCGGCCAGGGGAGCGGGCGGGCTTCCGTGCAAAAGCGTAAGGGTCACAGCCTCATCACAATTCACAGCAAGCATAGGGTCGCTTATATCACTGTCCACCGCGAAGCCACCGATAAGGTGCCGCGGCAACCAACCTTTTCGAGGCGCAAGGATGTTCGTGAAGAAAGTCGTTCCGGCCATGATCGTCGCCGGCCTGCTGGCCGGCTGCCAGCTGGGTGGCCAGAAGGAAACGATCGGCACGGCGGGCGGCGCGGTCGCCGGCGGCCTGATCGGGTCGCAGATCGGCGGCGGAACCGGCAAGCTGGTGGCGACCGGCGTCGGCACGCTGCTCGGCGCCTTCATCGGCAGGGAGGTCGGCAGCTCGCTCGACAAGGCCGATGCCGGCTATGCCGAGACCGCGGCCCGTCAGGCCTACGCCGCCCCGGTCGGCGACCGCATCAACTGGAACAACCCGCAGTCGGGCAATTCCGGCACGATCGTCACCACCCGCGACGGCTACAGCAGCGCCGGCACCTATTGCCGCGAGTTCCAGCAGACCATCGTCGTGAAGGGCCGGACGGAGCAGGCGTACGGAACCGCTTGCAAACAGGCCGACGGTACGTGGAAGATCATCGGTAACTCGTAACTTCGCCGACCAGCACCCCGCACTCGCAACCTCTAAGCCCCCCTGGGGCGGGAACCCTCTGCCCGTGGCTACGCGCGATCCCTACAGCGTTCTCGGCGTCAGCCGGTCCGCCAGTGCCGACGACATCAAGAAGGCATACCGCAAGCTCGCCAAGCAGCATCACCCGGACCTGAAGCCGGGCGACGGCGCCAACGAGGAGCGGTTCAAGGAAATCTCGGCCGCCTACACGCTGCTGTCGGATGCCGAGAAGCGCGCCCGCTACGACCGTGGCGAGATCGACCCGTCGGGGCAGGAACGGCACGCGGGCTTCGGCTCGCGCGGCCGCTCCGGCAGCCGCGGCCGGGCCTACAGCAGCACCGCCGACGACACGTTCTTCGGCGGCGGCGACGACTGGTTCTCCGACCTGTTCGGCGGCGGCCGTCGCCGCCCCGGAGGGCCGGGTGCAGGGGCCGGTGCGGGTGCGGGGGCCGGCGGCTCCGCCGGGCCGCGGGTGCGGGGCAGCGACATCTCCTATTCGGTCACCGTCCCCTTCGTCGAGGCGGCGAACGGGTCGAAGCGCCGGATCAACCTGTCCAACGGCAAGAGCATCGACGTCGCCATCCCGCCGGGGACGGAGAACGAGACGAAGCTGCGCCTGAAGGGCCAGGGCCTGCCCGGCATGGGCGGCATGCCCAACGGCGACGCCATCGTCGAGGTGCATGTCGAATCGCACCCCTTCTTCACCCGGCAGGACAGCGACATCCATGTCGAGGTGCCGATCACCCTGAACGAAGCGGTTCTGGGCGCCACCGTCAATGTCCCGACCATCAGCGGCAAGGTGGCGGTGAAGGTGCCGCCCGGCGCCAACACCGGTTCGGTCCTGCGCCTGCGCGGCAGGGGCGTGGTGAACCAGGCCACCAAGCAGCCGGGCGACCAGTATGTGAAGCTGAAGGTGGTCCTGCCCGACCCGCCCGACGCCGAACTGGTCAAGTTCGTCGAACAGTGGGCCAAGACCCGCAGTTACGACGTCCGCAAGAAGGCCGGGCTGGAGTAAGAGCCCTCGACTGTCGGCCCCCTCCCCATCCCTCCCCCGCCTGCGGCGGTGGAGGGGGGAGGTTGCTTGTCAGCGTGACGTAGTTGCCGAAGCGGCGGCAGTCCCCTCTCCCTCGAAGAGGGGGAGGGTTAGGGAGGGGGCACCCCGCAGCGTCACTTCTTCACCGCCCGCAATGGCAACGGCACCGGCCCGGCGCCCCCTTGCCCGGCACCCTGCCCCATCGGTTGCCCTTCCGGCGGCAGGTCGTCGTTCAGCAGGGTCTTCAGCGGCACGTTCAGCAGGTCGCTTTGCCGCGCTTCGGCGGCGTCCAGCAGGCGGGCGGTGCGTTCCTGCCAGGGCAGGTCCAGCCCGCCCAGCCCGTGGACGGAGCCGCGCATGCCGATGCCCAGCGCCTTCATCAGCTCCAGCAAAGTCGCCTCGCCCATGTCGCGGGTGACCACCCAGGCGTCGCGGGTGGTGTGGGCCGCCCAATGGGCGTCGCGCAGCTGTTCCAGGATGCCGTCGATCAGCAGCGTGCCGACGGGCACCCGGCCGACCAGCGTGCGGCGGCGCATGCCGACGCCCAGCCGGCTCGCCTCCATCAACTCGTGAAGCACGGCCAGCGCCAGCGCCAGCCGCTGGGCCGGCAACAGCCCCTCCATGCCGCCGCGGGTGACCTTGCCGGCGCGCCATTCCGGCAATGACGCCGCGACCACCGCGCCGAACAGCACCGTCGACCAGGCGATGTAGAGCCAGAACAGGAAGATCGGCACCACCGACAGGGCGCCGTAGATGGTCTGGTAGGCCGGGTATTCGCGCATGTACCAGCCGAAGATCGCCTTCGACCCTTCCAGCAGGATCGAGCCGATGGCGCCGCCGCACAGCGCGTCCAGCCAGAAAACGTCGCGATTCGGGATCACCAGATACAGCAGCGTGCATCCCAGCAGCTGCAGCCCGAACGGCAGCAGCATGCCGATTCCCGCCAGCGGATGGACCACGCCCTCCAGATGCGCAACCTCCAGCGCGGTCCACAGCGTGCTGGACAGCGACAGGCTGGCGCCGGCGAACAGCGGGGTCAGCGACACCACCGCCCAGAAGGACAGGATGCGGGTGACGTAGGATCGCGGCTCGCGCACGCGCCAGACGGTGGCGAAGGACCCCTCTATCGTCCAGATCAGTAGCACCGCCGACACCGCCAGCCCGATCACGCCGAAGATCGGCATCTGCCCGGCATTCGCCATGAAGCGGCCGAGATATTCCAGGATCGCGTCGCCGATCTCCGGCACCAGATTCTTGACCAGCGCCGTCTGGATCCGCAGCTGCAGCGCGCTGAACGCCGGAAAGGCGGAGAAGATGGCGAAGCCGATGGTCATCATCGGCACGATGGCCAGCAGCGAGGTGTAGGTCAGCGCCGCCGCGGTCTGGAAACAGTTGTCGTTGTAGAAGCGCAGCATCGAATGGCCGAAGAAGCCGCTCAGCTCCCTCAGACCGGTCAGGATGCGGCTGCGTTCCTCCTCCTCGCGCCCGTCGCCGTGCTTAGGGTGAGCCATGCGACGCCTCCTGCGGCGGGACCACCCGCGTCGGTTTGACCGGTGGGCGCTTTCGTGTAGGATGCGCCCCACTTTTCGCGGCTCGTCCCGCAGCACATCCGTCGTTCACGAGGTTCCGATGTCCAATCCGATGCCGCTCATGGCCGGCAAGCGTGGCCTGATCATGGGCGTGGCCAACGATCGTTCGATCGCCTGGGGGATCGCCTCCACCCTGGCCCAGCACGGGGCGGAGCTTGCCTTCACCTATCAGGGCGATGCGCTGCTGAAGCGGGTGAAGCCGCTGGCCGAACAGGTCGGCGCCAAGCTCGTCCTGCCCTGCGACGTGACGGACGAGGGCAGCATCGACGCGACCTTCGCCGCCATCGAGAAGGAATGGGGCGGGCTGGACTTCGTGGTTCATGCCATCGCCTTTTCCGACAAGAGCGAGCTGGACGGGCTGTATCTGGATACCACGCGGGCCAACTTCCTGCGCACCATGGACATCTCCTGCTACTCCTTCACCGCGGTGGCGCAGCGCGCCGTGCCGCTGATGAAGGACGGCGGCAGCCTGCTCACTCTATCCTATTACGGCGCCGAACGCGTCATGCCCCATTACAACGTGATGGGCGTCGCCAAGGCCGCGCTGGAAGCCAGCGTGCGCTACCTGGCCGTCGATCTGGGTGGCCGCAACATCCGTGTCAACGCCATCTCCGCCGGTCCGATCAAGACTCTGGCCGCCAGCGGTATCGGCGACTTCCGCTATATCCTGAAGTGGAACGAGCTGAACGCCCCGCTGAAGCGCAACGTCACCATCCAGGAGGTCGGCGGCGCCGGCCTGTTCCTGATGTCGGATCTGGGCAGCGGCGTCACCGGCGAGGTGATGCATGTCGACAGCGGCTATCACACCGTCGGCATGGTCGCGGTGGACGAGGCGGCCGAGGTCGCCAACCTGCTGGGCTCGCTGGGCGGCACGCCGAAGGCCGGCTGAAAGCCGGTCGGTCGAGCCGGAGACCGACGCCTGCAATCGCATGACGAAGAGAGGGATCGGTACGCCGATCCCTCTTTGCGTTTGCAAAAACGGCGTTTATGATTTGCGCAATATTCGCGGATTTGGGTAATATTCATGCGCGCTCGCAAGAAAATGGACTCGGTTTCTCCGATCCTTGAGCAGATCCTCTATGGCGGCTCCAGCGTGTCGATGAATCTCATCGCCATCACGCGCGAGATTCCGGAAGAGCAGCGCATGTTCAAGGCCCAGGGCCTGAACAACTGCATCCTGTTCAAATACCCGAACTTCGACGACCGCGAAGACGACGGCGGCGATCCGATCGCCGAGGACGAGGAACTGGAGGGCGGCGAGCGGCCGGTGGAAACCGGCATCTATGTGCCGCACAACGCCCGTGCGCCGGAGGCCGGCGGCATCGCCATCTATCTGCGCGGCCGCAACAGCGCGACCCTGCTGGAAGAGCAGTTCGGGCTGAAGCACGGGCCGCAGGAGAACGGCATCATCGGCGACATGAAGATGCTGTCGATGATCGACGACGTGCCGTCGCTCGACGCCTTCCTGCTGAAGACCTGCTTCGAAGCGGAGAAGGTCAACGTCGATCCGCGCCACTGGCTGATCTCCAACGAGGAGGACCACCAGCTCCGCCGCCTGATCCGCGCCCGCATCGAGCCGATCGTCCGCAAGGCGCTGTCCGGCAGCCAGGGCAGCGCCGGAAGCATCGAGCGCTTCCTGGAGGCGATCTGGAACCCCAATCTGGAAGAGGCCGGCCTGTTCGTCTCCGCCTTCGGCATCGAGCGGTCGGAGGCCGACACCATCTTCAGTGCGTGGAAGGGCACGACCTTCTACGAATACCAGCTGCGCCGCATCGCCCCGCGCGCCCGCACCATCCTGACCTGGCTGAAGTCGCGCGAGTGCATCCCGGTCGACATCCGCATGCACAAGCCCTACGAGACCCAGCTGCTGATGCACATCGAACGGGTGGGCAAGCTGCTGGAGACGACGCTGCTCGACATCCGCACCATCCTGTCGGACTACGAGACGTCGTTCAGCAGCTTCATGAACGGCCAGCCGGAGCCTTTCCGCGACTACCTGCGCAGCATCCGCTCGCGCTACTGGCTGCTCGGCTACTGCGTCTCGGCGCTGACCAGCGTCGCCCATCTGGACGCCCGCTGCATGAAGAACACGCCGTCGCGCAAGCTGTACTTCGAAGGCATGCAGAAGCTGCTGCGCCAGTTCGACGTCGCACTGGACCGCCGCCGCGAGCAGAAGGGCTCGCTCTGAGCGGTTCCTGCCCTGTCGAAAGCTAATAAAGAAGAAGGCGGCGCCTCGCAGCGCCGCCTTCTTCATGTCAGACCCCTGAAAACTCAGGTGCCCTGCGGTTCCGGACCGATGCCGCCGCTTTCCTGCCCGGTGCTGGGCGGAACGGAGGACCGGCGGCCGGTGCCGGTGGTCGGACGCGGCGGGACGGGCATCGTCTCGCGCTCGTCGTCGCGCAGGATCGGCTCGCCGCGCAGCAGACGGTTGATCTCGTCGCCGCTCAGCGTCTCATACTCCAGCAGGCCCTTGGCCAGGGTGTGCAGCTGGTCGATGTTCTCGGTCAGGATGGTCCGGGCGCGATCGTAGCTCTCGTCCACGATGCGGCGGATCTCCTCGTCGACCAGCTGGGCGGTGCGGTCGGACATGTTCTTGTGCTGGGTCACCGAGTGGCCCAGGAACACCTCCTGCGTCGGCTCGCCGTACAGCAGCGGGCCGAGCTTGTCGCTCATGCCCCACTCCGTCACCATCCGGCGCGACATCTCGGTCGCCATCTTGATGTCGCCCGAGGCGCCGGTGGTCACCCGCTCCTTGCCGAAGATCAGCTCTTCCGCGATGCGGCCGCCCATGGCGACGGTCAGGTCGGCCAGCAGCTTGGCCTGCGACAGGCTGATGCGGTCGCCTTCCGGCAGGCGCATCACCATGCCCAGCGCACGGCCGCGCGGGATGATGGTGGCCTTGTGGACCGGGTCGCTGTCGACGCAGTGGATCGCGCAGATGGCGTGGCCGGCCTCATGGTAGGCGGTCAGCTTCTTCTCGTCCTCGGTCATCACCATGGAGCGGCGTTCCGCACCCATCATGACCTTGTCCTTGGCGGCCTCGAACTCGGACATGCCGACGACGCGCTTGCCGATGCGGGCCGCCAGCAGCGCCGCCTCGTTGACGAGGTTCGCCAGATCGGCGCCGGAGAAGCCGGGGGTGCCGCGGGCGATGACCTTGGCGTCGACGTCCGGCGACAGCGGGACCTTGCGCATGTGGACCTTGAGGATCTTCTCGCGGCCCAGCACGTCGGGGTTCGGCACCACGACCTGACGGTCGAAGCGGCCCGGACGCAGCAGCGCGGGATCGAGAACGTCCGGACGGTTGGTCGCGGCGATCAGGATCACGCCCTCGTTCGCCTCGAAGCCGTCCATCTCGACCAGCAGCTGGTTGAGGGTCTGCTCACGCTCGTCGTTGCCGCCGCCCAGGCCGGCGCCGCGATGGCGTCCGACCGCGTCGATCTCGTCGATGAAGATGATGCAGGGGGCGTTCTTCTTGCCCTGTTCGAACATGTCACGGACGCGGGACGCACCCACACCGACGAACATTTCGACGAAATCCGAACCGGAGATGGTGAAGAACGGGACATTGGCTTCGCCGGCCACCGCACGGGCGGTCAGCGTCTTGCCGGTGCCCGGAGGACCGACGAGCAGGCAGCCCTTCGGGATCTTGCCGCCCAGCCGCTGGAACTTCTGCGGGTCCTTCAGGAACTCGACGATTTCCGTCAGCTCCTGCTTGGCCTCGTCGATGCCGGCGACGTCGTCGAAGGTCACGCGGCCGACCTTTTCGGTCAGCAGGCGCGCCCGCGACTTGCCGAAGCCCATGGCCTTGCCGCCGCCGGACTGCATCTGGCGCATGAAGAAGATCCAGACGCCGATCAGCAGAAGCATCGGGAACCAGGACAGCAGCACCGAGAACAGCGACGGCACGTTGCTGTCGTCGGGGACCGCGTTGATCCGGACGTTCTTGTTGGTCAGGCGCTCCACCAGACCCGCTTCGGGCGGGACATAGGTGCTGAAGGAGCGGCCGTCCGAGAAATGGCCCGAAACCTGGTTGCCCTTGATCGTCACGTCTGCAACCTGGCCCCGGTCCACTTCGGCGAGAAGCTCGCTGAACGGAACGGTCGTTTGCGGGCTGCGGGTGGAAGAACTCTGGAACAGATTGAACAGGGCCACGAGCAGCAGCCCTATGATGATCCAGAGCGCGAGGTTCTTGCCGAAATTGTTCACGTCACACGCCTTTCTGCGAACCCATCGCCATGCGGTGCGCCGACAAGGCCGCACCCCGGACTCCTACGGGCACGTTCCCTGATTAAATAATGCCGCGCCGGTCCGAAACAACCGTAAAAGCTGGTCTTCCCAACGACGAAGGCGGACGGAAGATCGCGCGGTCCATCGGGTCCTGTCCATCCGCGTCGAATCCGTATCGCCCACCAACCATTGGTACGCCAAGCAATTCCGTTGCCGACCAAAGGCTTGGCAGCGTTTCCCGCACCGGTACCGGCAGATCGGGCGCCTTTTCCGGCGCCATCCGCGCCACCCATTCGCGCCAGCCCGCCGCCCCCAGCGCCGCGACCGTGATGGGCTTGCCATGTCGCGGAGACACCCGCAGGTCGAAGCGGCCATCCCACAGCACCCGCCCGCCCGGCGGCACGCTCAGCCGCTCCATTGCTGCAACCGGCTCGCGCGCCACCATGACCGCGCCCCGCCGCAGCCGCACCACGCAGCCACCCAAGGTCGTACCCTGCCCCTCCGCCAGAGCGCCGAGCAGCCGCTCCAGCGCCTCGTCGCGCACGGGATGGGCCGGCCCGCCGACTGCGGCCAGCACCTGGGCCAGCCCCCGCAGCGCGATCTCCGCCGGGGCGGCCAGCAGCGGCGCGGGGTGCAGCGTGATCCAGCCTTCCGGATGTATGGTCGCGGCCTCGGCAAGCAACCCGGCGGTCGCCTGTTCCAGCGCGGCGCGCGCCCGTCCGGCCCGGCGGGCGACCTCGCCCAACCGGGTGGCGTCCAGCCCCTCCCCCCCCAGCAGATCGACTGCAGCGCGCAGCCGGGCGCGGGCGAAGCGCGGATTGTGGTTGGACGGGTCCTCGATCCAGTCGACACCCTCGGCGCGGCAGGTCGCCAGCAGCCGGTCATGGGAAAAGCCCAGCAGCGGCCGGATCACCCGCACCGCCCCATCGGCGCGCACCGCCGCCATTCCGGCCAGACCGTCGATGCCGGAGCCACGGGCCAGCCGCAGCAGCACCGTCTCCGCCTGATCGTCGCAATGGTGGGCCAACGCCAGATGCAGAATGCCAGACTCGTCACAGGCCGCGGCCAGCAACCGGTGCCGCGCCGCCCTGGCCGCCGCCTGCAATCCCGCCGAGGGCTTCTTCCCCTCCCAGCGCAGGATGCGGTGAGGAATACCGAGTCGGGCCATCGCCGCCCCGACCGCCGCCGCTTCGTCGGCCGATTCGGGCCGCAAGCCGTGGTCGACGGTCAGCGCCAGCAGACGTCCGCCCCGCTCTGCGACCCAATGCCGCAGCAGCAGAACCAGCGCCATGCTGTCGCCGCCGCCGGAAATCCCGACGGCGACGGCCGGCGCTGGTTCGAATCCGCCCAGCGCCGCCATCGCACGGGCGAACTCCTCCGCCGAAACCGTTGCGGAGTCGTCGGAACCGCCCATCAGGCCGGGCAATTGATGCGCTTGCGCTCCGTATCGGCGCGGCGCTTCACGCTGGCCGAGGCTTCGGGGAACTTGGTCAGCAACTGGCCGAAGGCGGTGCAGGCATCCGACTTCTTGTTCATCTGCTGCAGGGTCATGCCCAGTTTCAGCAGGCTGTCCGCCGCCTTCGGGTTGGTGCGGTACTTGGACAGCACCTCGGCGAAGGCCTGGGCCGCCTCCGGGAAGCGGTTGCGGACGTAATAGCTCTCGCCCAGCCAATATTGCGCGTTGCCGGCATAGGCGTGGGACTTGTTCTTGGCGATGAACTCCTGCAGGGCCTTTTCCGCCCGGTCATAGTCGGAGTTGCGCAGCAGTTCGAACGCCTGCTCATACTGCTTTTCCGGCGTCAGGCCGGCGGTCGAGGGCGGATTGGCCGCGGCGGTCTGCGCCGGCTTGTCGGCGGGCTTCTTCTCGTCGGCGGCCTTCGACGGCTTGGACGGCGCGGCGTCGGACATGGCGCCGCCCATTGCGCCGCCCATGGCCCCTCCGGTGGCGCCGCCGCCCTTCTCCAACTCCTTCAGGCGGAAATCCACGTCGGCGTTCACCTTCTCCAGGCGCTCGCGCAGCTGGGTGACCTGATAGGTCGATTCCTCGTACTTGCCGGTCAGGTCCTGGATGGCGCGTTCCAGGTTCTGCAGCCGGATCTCGAAATCGGCGGCGACGGAGGGCGACAGCTGCGCCACCTCCACCGGACCGCCCAGCGCCGCAACCTGGGTTTCCAGCGATTGCAGCCGCTCGATCTGCCCCTTCGACTGGGCCAGGGCGGGGCTTGCCGCGAGCATGCCACCCAGCAGCAGGGCGGCGACGGGACGGATGTTGGTCATGCGCGTGGGATCCTGAGGAGATCTGATGCCGGGGGAATCACCCACGGCGACCATGGCGAACGAAAAAGGCGACGCGATGGCCGCTGTTTAGCAGAACTTGTGCATCGGCGCAAAGAACCCGGCGGACGCAGGATGAGGGTCGGCAGGAGCGCTGTCGATTGATCGAACAAGCCCCTCTGCCCTTGCAACTGGAGAGAGCTGTTTCCTCGGCCGTCATTCCCGCGAAGGCAGGAATCCAGCCATATCCGCCGCTGATTTGCGGAGTTTCCTGGCTCCCCGCCTTCGCGGGGATGACGCAAAGTTCCTTTTGTTCCAGAAGTTTACCAATGTCTGGATTTGTGTGAATGCCATAGCGCCTTCGTGGGGATGAGGTGAGGTACCGCCCGCCGAAAAGAAAAAGGCGCCGCCCCGGTTGCCCGGCGGCGGCGCCTTTTCCCAATTCCCCGTCAGGCGGGGACCGGCGTCATCAGTTGACGACGGTCACGCCACGGCGGTTCTGCGACCAGGCGGCCTCGTTCGAACCAACCACGGCCGGACGCTCCTTGCCGTAGGAGACGACGTTGACGCGGCCGGCCGGGATGCCCTTGGCGGCCAGGTAGTTCTTCACCGAGTTGGCGCGACGCTCGCCCAGGGCCAGGTTGTACTCGCGGGTGCCGCGCTCGTCGGCATGGCCCTCGACGGTCACGGTGACCGAACCGTAGGTCTGCAGCCACTTGGCCTGACGGTCGAGGGTGGCGCGAGCCTCCGGCGACAGGTCGAAGCGGTCGAGGCCGAAGAAGACGCGGTCGCCGACGTTGACGACGAAATCTTCAGCCGAGCCCGGACGGACCGAGGTCTGCTGGGCACCGGTGTTGGCGCCGTTGGCGGCGTCGTTCGGCGTGGATTCGCAAGCGGCGAGCAGGGCGACCGCGGCGAGGGCGAGGAACTTCATACGCATGTTCAGGGACCCCTTGAACGACAATTGTTGAGTGGCCGGACTGGTCAGCACGAGAGCCGCTTCTTTTCGCCAATCCCCGACGAAAAGACGACGTCCGACCTTTGTCTTGAGCATTGCTCCCGCGCCGCCGCAAAATAGGGCTACTCCACTAGGGAATCAAGGGCGACCACGCGGGGTCCGACGCGCCGACCGGGGTGCTCACGCGACGCTCGTTCGCGCCGGTGATGTCGATGCTGTACAGCTGCGCGTTGCGGCCACGACCGTCGCCCGTCGGCAAGTCCTTGAAGAACATAAGAACACGGCCATTCGGCGCCCAGGTCGGACCCTCGACGTGGAAGGCTTCGGTCAGGATTCGTTCCCCCGTCCCATCCGGACGGATTACGCCGATTGCAAAGCTGCTACCACGCTGGCGCGTGAAGGCGATCAGATCGCCGCGCGGCGACCACACCGGCGTGCCGTAACGGCCCTCGCCGAAGGTCAGCCGCTTCACGCCCGACCCGTCGGCGCCCATGACATAGAGCTGCTGCGTGCCGCCGCGGTCCGACTCGAAGACGATCTTCTGGCCGTCCGGGGAATAGCTGGGACCGGTGTCGATGCCCGGCGCGTCGGTCAGCTGGGTCTGGCGGCGGGTGCGCAGGTCCAGCGTGTAGATGTCGGTGTTGCCGTTCTGGGCCATCGACATGATGACCTTGTTGCCGTCCGGCGAGAAGCGCGGGGCGAAGGTCATGCCGGGGAAGTCGCCCAGGACCTCCTGGCGGCCGGTGTCGATGTTGAACAGGTACACGCGCGGCTTCTTGTTGAAGTACGACATGTACGTGATTTCCTGGGACGTCGGCGAGAAGCGCGGCGTCAGGACCAGGGACTGGCCGTCGGTCAGGAACTGATGGTTGGCGCTGTCCTGGTCCATGATGGCCAGCTGCTTCTTGCGCGCGTTCGCCGGGCCGGATTCGGCGACATAGACGATGCGCGTGTCGAAATAGCCGTCCTCGCCGGTCAGGCGCTTATAGATGGCATCGGCCACGATGTGGGCGATGCGGCGCCATTCCTGCGGCGAGGCGCTGTAGCTCAGCCCCTGCATGTACTGGCCGGCGGCGACGTCCCACAGGCGGAAATCCACCTTCATGCGGCCGTCGCCGCCCGTCGTGGTGTTGCCGGCGACCAGCGCCTGGGCGCCAAGCGCCTTCCAGTCCGGGTAGCGCGGCTCGCCGCTGCGCAGCTGCTCCGGCGTCTGCAGGAAGCCGCGCGGGTCCAGCGGCTTGAACAGGCCGGAGCGCTCCAGGTCGGCGGAGATGACCTTGGAGATGTCGGCGCCCAGCTGTGCATCGCGTCCGCCCGCACCGGCGAAGCTGGTGATCGCGATGGGCAACGGCTCGGACACGCCCCGCGTGATGTCGATGCGCAACTCGGCGCGCGCCTCCTGCGGAGCGGCAACGCCGAGGGAGAGGAGAAGCGCGCCGGTGGCCCCGGCCAGCTTCAACAGAAGCCTCGTCTTCGTCGTCATGGTCAGAACATGTCCCTCGGGTCGAAATTGAACACGATGAAGCGCCAGTCTTCATAAGTCTGCGACGTGAACTCGCTCGGCAGCAGGTCCAGGGGGCTGGACCGCTTGACCGCGCGCACCGCCGCGTCGGCCGACGCCCGGAAGGCGGCATCCGACAGATAGCGCGACTTGTACTTCTCGTCGATCCAGGCGCGGATCACGCTGTGGTCGCGGCCGACCTCGACGTGGATCTCGATCTGCATCGAACCCGCGTCCTTGCGGCCGCTGTCGAAGTTCCAGTTCTTGCTCAACTGGCCGCGGATGGCGTCCAGCGCGCGGCCCGACGGCTTGAACGGCTTGTCGGGGCCGTTGGTCGCCTTCGCCGCACCGGCCGGCGCCGCCGAGGCGGTCTTCTGGCTGGGCTTGGCGTCGCTGTTGGCGCTGGCCGATGCCTTGCCGTCCGCCTTCGGGTTGTCCGACGGCTTGATCTTCCCGACGTTCGACAGCAGGTCGGACAGCGGGTCGGTCTTGGCCGACGGCTTCTCCGGCTGCTTGGCCGGCGTCTCCGCCTTCTTCGGCTCGGCCTTGGCGACCTCCTTCGCAGGCTCCGGCTTCTTCGGTTCCGCCTTGGGCGGTTCCGGCTTCGGCTCGTGCTTGGGCGGCTCGGGCTTCTTCGGCTCCGGCTTGGGCGGCTCAGGCTTGGGCGGCTCCGGTTTCGGAGGCTCAGGCTTGGGCTCGTGCTTCGGCGGTTCCGGTTTGGGCGGTTCCGGCTTCGGCGGCTCGGGCTTGGGAGGCTCCGGCGGCTTCGGAGTCGGCGACGGCGCCGGATCCGGGGGCGGAGGCGGCGGGGGTGGCGGCGGAGGAGGAGGCGGAGTCGGGGCAGGCTTGGGCGGCGGCGTCGGCTCGCGCGGGGGCGGCGGCACCTGGGCGACCTTCGGCGGCTCCGGCGTCTTGGCAGGCGGCGGGGGCGGCGGCGGCGGTTCGTCCTCCTCGTCCGGCGGCTCGGGCGCCGGCGGGGACGGCTTGGCCTCGGGCATCGGCGGGCGCGGCGCGGCGTTGGCCGGCTTGGGCTCGCCCTTCTCGACCCGGGCGGCCTGGGTGACCTCGCCGATGTCGACGATCTCGATCGGGATCGAGGAAGCGATTTCGAGCTTGCGATCGCTGGGCGGCAGGCCAAGCACGAACAGCGCGACCAGCGCGACGTGCAGCACCGCCGAGGCGATCAGGGGCTTGCGCATGGGAGTTCCGCCCGCCTCAACGCGCCGGTTTGGGGGCGCCGACCCGCGCGCTGGACGCGGTCGGACCGTTCGGCATCTCGGCGACCAGGCCGACCTTCTTGAAGCCGGCGGCGCTCATGGTGCCCATCACCTCCAGCATCTTGCCATAGGCGATCTTGGCGTCGCCGCGGACCAGGATGCGGGCCTCCGGGTTGTTGTTGGTCACCGCGATCAGCAGCGGCACCATGTTGCCCAGTTCGACCGGCGTCTCCTGGACGAAGACGCGGCCGTCGGTCTGCACGGTGACGAACAGCGGGTCCTTCTGCTGCTCCAGCGGAGCGGCGTTGGTCTTGGGCAGGTCGACCGGCACGCCGACGGTCAGCATCGGGGCGGCGACCATGAAGACGATCAGCAGGACCAGCATGACGTCGATGAACGGCGTCATGTTGATCTCGGCCATCGCGCGATAGCCCCGGCGCTTGCCGCGTCCGTGGGATTTGCCTGCGAGTTGTCCGGCCATGGTTCAGGCGGCTCCCCGCTCCTCGAGGTGGCGGGACAGGATCGCCGAGAACTCGCCCGAGAAGGTGTCCAGCCGGTCGGCGTAGCGGCCGAGATCGGTGGAGAACTTGTTGTAGGACAGCACCGCCGGGATGGCGGCCAGCAGGCCCATGGCGGTGGCGAACAGCGCCTCGGCGATGCCCGGCGCCACCACGGCGAGGCTGGTGTTGCCCGAGCCGGCGATCGAGGTGAAGGAGTTCATGATGCCCCACACCGTGCCGAACAGGCCGATGAAGGGAGCCGTCGAGCCGACCGAGGCCAGGAAGGTCATGTAGCGTTCGGCCCGCGCCATCTCGCGGCCGATGGTCACCGCCATCACCCGCTCGACCCTCTGCTGCAGCGAGCTTTTCATGGTGCCGCCGATGCCGCGGTCGGCGGCGTGGCGCCACTCGCGCATGCCGGCGGAGAAGGTCGCGGCCATCGGGTCGGCCGGGGTCTGGCCGATGCGGTCGTACAGCGCGTCGAGCGACCCGCCCGACCAGAAGGCTTCTTCGAAGGCGTCGGCCTGGGCGTTCAGGCGGCGGATCCGCATCAGCTTTTCGATGATGATCGCCCAGCACCAGATCGAGGCGACGACGAGCATCATCATCACGATCTTGACGACCGCGTCGGCCTGCCAGAACAGGCCGAGGATCGTGATTTCATGTGCCGTCGTGGCGGCGTTGCCGGCCAGTTGGGCGGTTTGCAGGGCGTCCATCGCAGTCAGTCTCGCGGTTGCGCTGTTGGCACGGGGGTGTGGAAGGGAAACGGTCGTTCGAGGTCAGGCAGGCATCGAAGAGCTTTGCTTTGCATGCAGCGACTCCATCGCCGCTTTCACCGGTTCGGGAAGGCGCACGGCCCGCCCGGCCCGGTTTATCGTCACCAGCTGCAGGTCGGCGCGCGCCAGCACGCGACCGTCGCGGCGGATGACTTGTGCAACTGCGAAGGAGGCTCCGCGGATATCGACGATTCGGGTTTCCACTTCAAGCGTGTCCTCCAGCTTGGCAGGGGCGTCAAAATCGATGGTCAGGCGCCGTACCGCAAATGACACACCTGTGACATCGCCCAAACCCTCCGCCATTTCCTTCTGACGGAAGCCCATCAGGTACAGCATCTCCGTCCGCGCCCGCTCCGCGAATCGCAGGTAATTGGCGTGATAGACGATGCCGCCGGCGTCGGTATCCTCGTAATAGACCCGCAGCGGATAGCGGTGCGTGCCGTCATCCGCGAACCAGCCCGAGAGGGAGGTCGTCGCCTCACTCATCGTCACCCTCGTCTGTCGGGTTGGGAACCCGGTCCAGCAGGTCGAGCTGACGGATCGGCGCGTTCGGCGGGTTGAGGCCGAGATATCGGAAGCCCTGGTCGGTCAGCATGCGCCCGCGCGGCGTGCGCTGCAGGAAGCCCTGCTGGATCAGGTAGGGTTCGACCACCTCCTCCAACACGTCGCGCTGTTCACCCAGAGCGGCGCCCAGCGTCTCGACGCCCACCGGCCCGCCGCCATAGTTGTTGGCGACCAGCCCGAGATAGCGGCGGTCCATGCTGTCCAGCCCCAGCCGGTCGACCTCCAGCCGGGTCAGGGCGGCATCGGCGACTCGCTTGTCGACCTCCTCCACCCCGGCGACCGCGGCGAAATCGCGCACCCGGCGCAGCAGCCGGCCCGACACACGTGGCGTGCCCCGCGACCGGTTGGCGATCTCGCGGGCGCCCTCCGGCGTGATGCCCATGCCCAGCACGCCGGCGGCGCGGCGCACGATCAGTTCCAGCTCATCCGGCTCGTAGAACTGCAGGCGCACGGGAATGCCGAAGCGTTCGCGCAAGGGGCGCGTGATCAGGCCGCTGCGCGTCGTGGCGCCGACAAGCGTGAAGGGCGGCAGGTCGATCCGGATGGACCGCGCCGACGGGCCTTCGCCGATGATGAGGTCGAGCTGGAAATCCTCCATGGCGGGATAGAGCACCTCTTCCACGGCGGGATTAAGGCGATGAATCTCGTCGATGAAGAGGACGTCGTGCGGCTGCAAATTGGTCAGCAGCGCCGCCAGATCGCCGGCCCGCGCGATGACCGGGCCGGAAGTGGCGCGGAACCCCACCCCCAGCTCGCGCGCCACGATCTGCGCCAGCGTGGTCTTGCCCAGGCCGGGGGGCCCGAACAGCAGCACATGGTCCAGCGCCTCGTTGCGGGAGCGGGCGGCCTGGATGAAGATCGACAGGTTCTCGCGCGCCTGGCGCTGGCCGATGAACTCGGCGAGCGACAGCGGGCGGATCGATGCCTCGGCCGAATCGCCGTGGCCCTGGCCCGGCTGGACCAGACGATCGTTTTGGGGGTCGCTCATTGGCTCAGTTCCTTGAGGCCCTGGCGGATCAGATCGGACACGCCGGCGTCATCGCCCAGCACCCGCCCGGCGGCGACGACCGCGCCGAAGGCCTCCGACCGGCCATAGCCGAGATTGACCAGCGCCGACACCGCGTCGGCCAGCGCCGGGCTGGCGCCCGGCACGGCGGCGGGGGCGCCCTTGCCGGCCGGCGCGCCGGCGGTGGCCGCGGGGCCGAGCGCCAGATTTCCGACCTTGTCCTTCAATTCGTTGAGGATGCGCGCCGCCACCTTTGGCCCGACACCGTCGGCCCGCACCAGCGCGGTCTTGTCCTGCGAGGCGATGGCGCGGGTCAGCTGGTCGGGATCGAGCACGCCCAGGATCGACAGCGCCAGCCGGGCGCCGACGCCCTGGATGGTGGTCAGCAGCTTGAACCACTCGCGCTCGGCCTGCTCGCCGAAGCCGTGCAGGACGATGCGTTCCTCGCGGATGAAGGTCTCGACCACCAGCGACGCCCGCTCGCCCACCGCCATGCGCGACAGCGTGCGGTTGGAGCAGGACAGCAGGTAACCGACGCCGTTCACGTCGAGCACGACCCAGTCGGTGCCGGTGGAATCGACGATGCCGGTCAGCTTGGCGATCATGGGAACTCCCGGCCCGAGGGCTGGCTGCGAAGAATGGGGGTCTCTTCGAGACGCGCGCGGATGGTCTCCAGCACGCCGTCCAGATTGTCGATCACGTCGGTGTTCCAGAAGCGCAGGATGCGGAAGCCGGCCTGCTCCAGCATGCGCGACCGCCTCTCGTCGTGGGCAGCGCGCTGCTCGGCATGCTGGCCGCCGTCCAATTCGATGATCAGGCGATGGTCATGGGCGACGAAATCTGCGACGAAGCCCAGGATCGGCTCCTGCCGTCGGAATTTCGCGCCGAGCTGGGCATTGCGCAGCTTCTGCCAGACGATCTTTTCCACGTCCGTGGCGTTCATCCGCAGATCGCGCGCCCGGTCCGTTATGTATTCAGTGGGCTTCGCCTTTGCGATGCTCGCCATATCTCCCACTCGCCCAAGGGGACCGTCCCCCTCTCCCCCCCGGGGAGAGGGTCGGGGTGAGGGGGAAGCACCGCGTGGAGTCTTGGGCGAGGCACGCCGCGCGTCCCCCTCACCCTGCCCTCTCCCCGGGGGGGAGAGGGGATTGCTCGTCTGGGTTCGTGCATCCCCCCGCCGCCACATCGTCCAACTTGCGCGATGGTGCGCGTGGCAGATCGCCACGGCCAGCGCGTCGGCGGCGTCCGGCGAGCCGATCTCGCAGCCGGGCAACAGCAGGCGCACCATCGTCTGGACCTGCGCCTTTTCGGCGCGGCCCTGCCCGACGACCGCCTTCTTGACCATGTTGTTGGCGTATTCCGCCACCGCCAGCCCGGCCTGGGCCGGCACCAGCAACGCGACGGCGCGGGCCTGACCCAGCTTCAGCGTCGAGACCGCGTTGCTGTTGACGAAGGTCTCCTCCACCGCCGCCTCGTCGGGGCGGTAGCGCTCCACCACCGCCGACAGGGCGTCGTGGAGCTGCACCAGCCGTTCGGCCAGCGGGCAGGAGTCGTCGGAATGCACGGCGCCGTCGGCGACGTGGCTCAGGCGGTTGCCCGCCACGTCGATGATGCCCCAGCCGGTGTGGCGCAGGCCGGGGTCGATCCCCAGCAGCCGCACCGGCGAAGGCATCGCCGCATCAGTTCGTCCTGCCCGCGCAAACACGGCACCCGCACTCCGCCTGCAAGACCCGCGTTCAGCTTACGCGGTCAGCTTCTGCATCAGCTCGTCGGAGATGTCGAAGTTGCCTTCGACCACCTGGACGTCGTCGTTGTCCTCCAGCACGTCCAGCAGTTTCAGCAGGCTGGCCGCGGCATCCTCGCTTGGTGCGACGGTGTTCAGCGGACGCCAGGTCAGCCGGGCGCTCTCCGCACCGCCGAACTTGGCCTCCAGCGCATCGCGCACGGCGCCGAAATTCTCGACCGTGGTGGTGACCTCATGGCCGTTCTCGTCGGATTCGACGTTGTCGGCACCGGCCTCCAGCGCCACCTCGAACACGGCGTCGGCATCCGCGGCGGCGGCCGGGTAGAAGATCGCGCCGATGCGGTTGAACATGAAGCTGACCGAATTGGTCTCGCCCAGGCTGCCGCCATACTTGGTGAAGCTGGAGCGCACTTCCGCCGCCGTGCGGTTGCGGTTGTCGGTCAGCGCCTCGACGATCAGCGCGACGCCGCCGGGGCCGTAGCCCTCGTACCGCACCTCTTCATAGTTCGCGTCGTCGCCGCCGCCGGGCGTGCCCTGCTTGATGGCGCGGTCGATGCGGTCGCGCGGCATGTTCTGCACGCGCGCAGCGAGAATGGCGGCGCGCAGGCGCGGGTTGGCCGCCGGGTCCGGCAGGCCGCTCTTGGCGGCCACGGTGATCTCGCGGGCGAGCTTGTTGAAGATCTTGGACCGCTTGGCGTCCTGCGCGCCCTTGCGGTGCATGATGTTCTTGAACTGGGAATGACCGGCCATGGGTCGAACGAGCCTCGAAACGGAATTGGTCAATCGGGCGGGGTGAGCGCACGACACATGTAACAGGTCTGCCGCCCCACCGCACCTTTTCGGCGCGGGAGACGACACCCACGGGATTAGAAAGTCAATATGGCGAGATTGCGGCGCGACCGGGCCGAAGCCGTGAACGCCCTACTGCATCCGTTCCGGCAAAGTCTGGCTCAGCCGCCCGCCGATACGCAGAGGCTCGATGCGGACCGCCAGCCCGGTGCGGTCGTCGGTCTCCACATAGCAGCCGCAGACGGTGCCCTCCCCTTCCGCCGGGGACAGCCGTTCGGTCGGCAGCTTCCGCACCATCTTGGCCAGCGCCACCTCCTTCTTCATGCCGATGGCGCTGTCGTAATCGCCGCACATGCCGGCGTCCGACTGATAGGCGGTGCCCTTCGGCAGGACCATGTGGTCGGCGGTCGGCACATGGCTGTGGGTGCCCACCACCAGCGAGGCGCGGCCGTCGCAGAAATGGCCCATGATCATCTTCTCGCTGGTGGCCTCGCCATGCATGTCGACCAGCACGGCATCGACGCCGCCCGGTCCCAGCCGGTGCGCCTTCAGCACCCGGTCCACCGCGGCGAACGGGTCGTCCATCGGTTCCATGAACAGCCGCAGCAGCACGTTGACGACCAGCACCTTGCGCCCGCCGCGCGCCTGCAACAGGACGAATCCGCGGCCGGGCGTGCCTTCCGGGTAGTTCAGCGGGCGGATGATGCGCGGCTGCTGCTCGATGGTGCCGACCAGTTCCTTCTGGTCCCAGGTGTGGTTGCCGAGCGTCACCACGTCGATGCCGGCCTCGAAGAACTCCTCGGCGATCTTGACGGTGACGCCATAGCCGCCGGCCGAATTCTCGCCGTTGACCACGGTCAGGTCGGGGTCCAGCCGTTCGCGCAGCATCGGCATGTGCGCCAGCACCGCCTCGCGCCCGGCCCGGCCCACCACATCGCCGAAGAACAGAATCCGCATCGCCCAACCTTCCCGATAAGATCGGATCGCGTAAAATCGGTATCGATTTGAAGCGTGAATCCGATCGTCAAACATAAAGCTCACTTACGAATGCGGAGCGTCTCGCGCTCCGTCACGATCCAATCCAGCCGCTCGTCATGGCCGTCCACCGGCACCGCCGGTATTTCCTGCGCCGCGAAGGCAACGCCGACCGCGACCACCGCCCCGCCATCGCGCAAGCTATCCAGCGTCCGGTCGTAATAGCCGGCACCATAGCCCAGCCGATGCCCCGAGCGGTCGAAGGCCAGCAGCGGCACCAGCAGCAGCAACGGCCGCAGCACAGCACGCCCCTCCGCCGGTTCCTGGATGCCGTAACGGCCGGCCGCCATGGGCGCCTCGGGATCCCAGTCGCGGAAGACCAGCGCGGTCCCGCGCGGCCCCGAGACCGGCAGCCCGACCGTATGACCGAGTTCTTTAAGATGGAGCAAAGCCGGCCGCGCGTCGAGTTCGGAGCCGAGCGGCCAATATCCCCCGGCGTCGCCGCGCGGCAGATGCCCGTCCGACGCCAATTCGGCGATGCGGTCGCGCACGGTGGCGGATGCGGCGGGGCGGTCGGAGTCGGCGATGGCGTCGCGCCGGACGCGCGCCTCGCGTCGGGCGGCGTCCTTGGCTTGCGGGTCGGTCATCGCGGACTGCACGGCAAGGGAGAAAAGGGTGGAAGGTGCCGCCTCGGCCGGTGGCCATATGCCTATCCTCCATGGCCTGCATGAGCAGGTGGGCGCCATATACCCGGCCCTATGGGCCGGACAGGGACAGCTCCCTAGAGATCAAGGTTATCGGCCCTGGGGATTATTGCAGCCTGTCGAACCAGGCAGCGGTCCTTCCGTGTACCAATCTAGGCGCGCTCGAGCCGCGCGGCAACCTCTTCGATGCGTTTTGCCACACGATCGAGTTCGCCGACCACCGCGCCCTCGTCCACGGCAGGGGCGATGCCCTTGCCGGACATCACGTCCTGCAGTTCGTCGGCCAGCACCAGACAGGTCATCAGCATCATCTGCGCCTCCGACCCGCTGCGGCCGCCGCCGGTCAGCCGGCGCAGACGCTCGTCGACGTAGGCCGCCAGTTCCCGCAGCCGCGCTTCCTGGCCGTCCTCGCACAGCATGCGATAGAAGCGGCCGTTCACTTCGATGTCGACCTGGGCCATGGCGTCAGCTCTCCAGCACTTGTTGCAGTCGGGTGATGGCGACCTCCAGCCGCTGGGATACCGCCTCGGCGGTGGCCTGGGCGGTCGCCCGGTCCGCCCGCGCGGTTTCCAGCGCCTGCGACAAGTCCTGTTCGCGCCGGACCACCCGCTCATCACGGGCCGTCGCGGCATGTTCCAGCCGGTCCACAGCGCGGCCGAGACGGTCGAGAGCGGCTTTCAGGGAATCCATGGACGTCAACCTCGACCTGTGGGCACGTCATGTTCTAGGCGTAGAAGCTCGATCGGCGCTGCGCCAAGCCGAACCGCTGCCTTATCGCAGCGCCTAGAGTTGGGCCGGCACACCGACCGCGTCAACCGTCACGACGGCTTGTTCCACCGAATGCCCATACGGAATACCGGGGCGTGACGGAAGGCCGCAGCGGATGCGACAGTGACGAAACAATGCCGGACGGAGCGCATCCCACACGGAAGAGGGGCCTCTGCCATACCATTTCCTACCCCATTCCCATGTTGACCTGCGGACGGCGGTTCTGCATGGTGCGCCCGTTTCGCGGCGCCTTCCAAGGCGACCGCGCAACGTCCGTTGCCGACGCCGCAACCGCGCCCGACTCCGCAGGAAACGCCAGATGTCCGCTGCCTCCGCCCAGCCCTCCCTCCACACGATGGCCAGCGCGATCCGCGCGCTCTCCATGGACGCGGTCGAGGCCGCGAAGTCCGGCCACCCGGGCATGCCGATGGGCATGGCCGACGTCGCCACGGTCCTGTTCACCCAGTTCCTGAAGTTCGATCCGAAGAACCCGTCCTGGCCCGACCGCGACCGCTTCGTGCTGTCGGCCGGCCACGGGTCGATGCTGATCTACTCGCTGGCCTACCTGACCGGCTACGAGCGGATGACCATCGACGAGATCAAGCGCTTCCGCCAGCTGGGCAGCCTGACGCCCGGCCACCCGGAAGTCGACCCCAGCCTGGGCATCGAGATGACCACCGGCCCGCTCGGCCAGGGCGTCTCCACCGCGGTCGGCATGGCGCTGGCGGAGCGGATCACCAACGCCCGCTTCGGCGACGAGCTGATCGACCACTACACCTACGTCATCGCCTCGGACGGCGACCTGATGGAGGGCGTCAGCCACGAAGCTTGCTCGCTGGCCGGCCATCTCGGGCTGAACCGCCTGATCGTGCTGTGGGACGACAACCACATCTCCATCGACGGTTCGACCGACCTCAGCTTCACCGACGACACCCAGGCGCGCTTCCGCTCCTACGGCTGGAACACCATCGCCGTCGACGGCCACGACACCGACGCCGTGTCGAAGGCCATCGCCCAGGCCCGGACCTCCACCGACAAGCCGACGCTGATCGCCTGCCGCACCATCATCGGCAAGGGTGCGCCGAACAAGGCCAACACCCACGGCTGCCACGGCTCGCCGCTGGGCGCCGACGAGGTCGCCGCGACCCGCACCGCCATCGGCTGGACCCATGAGCCCTTCGTCGTTCCCGACGAGGTTCTGTCCGCCTGGCGCGCCGCCGGTTCCCGCAGCGCCGACGCCTATGCCGCCTGGGCCGGCCGCCGCGCCACCCTGACCGATGGTGCCGGCAAGGCGTTCGACGAGGCCTTCGGCCGCGGCGTTCCCTCCGCCCTGGCCGACACCATCGTCGCCTTCAAGCAGAAGGTCAGCGCCGAGAAGCCGAGCTGGGCGACCCGCGTCGCTTCCGGCAACACGCTGGAGGTCCTGGTCCCGGCGATCCACGAGCTGATCGGCGGCTCCGCTGACCTGACGCCGTCGAACAACACCAAGGTCAAGAACACCGCCGACGTGAAGGGCAAGGGCGAGTTCGCCGGCCGTTACGTCCGCTACGGCGTGCGCGAGCACGGCATGGCGACGCTGATGAACGGCATGACGCTGCATGGCGGCATCATCCCCTACGGCGGCACCTTCATGCAGTTCGCCGACTATTGCCGTCCGTCGATCCGTCTGGCCGCGCTGATGAAGCAGCGCACGATCTTCGTTATGACCCACGACTCGATCGGTCTCGGCGAAGACGGCCCGACCCACCAGCCGGTGGAGCATCTGGCCGCTCTGCGCGCCATCCCCAACCTGCTGGTCCTGCGCCCGGCCGACGCGGTCGAGACGGCCGAGTGCTGGCAGATCGCGCTTGAGGCCACCGGCAGCCCGTCGGTCCTGGCGCTGACCCGCCAGAACGTGCCGACGCTGCGCACCGAGCACACCGCCGACAACCTGTCCGCCCGCGGCGCCTATGTCCTGGCCGAGGCCGAGGGCGAGCGCAAGGCGACCATCCTCGCCACCGGTTCGGAAGTGTCGCTGGCGATGGAGGCCCGCAAGGCCCTGCAGGCCCAGGGCATCGGCACCGCCGTTGTGTCTATGCCGAGTTGGGAACTGTTCGAGCGCCAGGACGATGCGTACAAGGCGTCGGTGCTCGGCACCGGCGTGCGCGTCGGCGTCGAGGCGGCGATCCGTCTGGGCTGGGACCGCTGGCTGGGCGCGAACGGCGCCTTCGTCGGCATGGCCGGCTTCGGCGAATCGGCCCCGTACCAGGAACTGTACAAGCACTTCGGCATCACCGCCGAAGCGGTCGTGGACGCCGTTAAGGCGCGTCTCTGAGAGAAGCCGAAGGGGCGTCCAGCAGAATTCGGGCGCCCCATATCCAACTGGAGGAAGTCATGGCTGTACGGGTAGCGATCAACGGTTTTGGCCGCATCGGCCGTCTGGTTCTGCGCGCCATCTACGAGAGCGGCCGCAAGGACGTGGAGGTCGTGGCGATCAACGACCTCGCCGATCTGAAGGCCAACGCGCACCTGCTGAAGTACGACAGCGTCCACGGCCGCTTCCCCGGCACCATCGAGACCGGCGACGGTGTCCTCATCGTCAACGGCCACTCCATCAAGGTCGTGCAGGAGCGTGACCCGGCCAAGCTGCCGTGGAAGGATCTCGGCATCGAGATCGCCATGGAATGCTCGGGCATCTTCACCAAGCGTGCCGACGCCGCCAAGCATCTGGAAGCCGGTGCGCAGAAGGTGCTGATCTCGGCCCCGGCCACCGACGAGGACATCACCGTCGTCTACGGCGTCAACCACGACAAGCTGACCGCCGAGCACAAGATCGTCTCGAACGCCTCCTGCACCACCAACTGCCTGGCCCCGGTCGCGCATGTCCTCCACAACCTGGTGGGCATCGAGAAGGGCTTCATGACCACGATCCACTCCTACACGGGTGACCAGCGGATCGTCGACACCAACCACAAGGACCTGCACCGCGCCCGCGCCGCGGCCCTGAACATGATCCCGACCTCCACCGGCGCCGCCAAGGCCGTCGGCAAGGTGCTGCCGGAACTGAAGGGCAAGCTGGACGGCACCGCCATGCGCGTTCCGACCCCGAACGTGTCGGTCGTCGACTTCAAGTTCACCGCCAAGCGCGCCACCTCGGTCGAGGAGATCACCAAGGCGATCTCCGACGCCGCCAACGGCCCGCTGAAGGGGGTGCTGGCCGCCTACACCGAAGATCTGGTTTCGACCGACTTCAACCATGACCCGAACAGCTCGATCTTCGCGCTGAACGAGACCAAGGTCATCGACGGCAACTTCGTCCGCATCATGACCTGGTACGACAACGAGTGGGGCTTCTCCAACCGCATGAGCGACACCGCCGTCGCCATGGCGAACGCCAAGTAAGCCTCGCTTAGGCAAGAAAAGGGCGCCTTCCGCAAGGGAGGCGCCCTTTTTTTGTTGTGGAGGGTTCGACTGCCCCCTCCCCTCCCATGCTGCGCATGGGCCCCTTCCCTCCCATAGGCGCTAACATGAGAGGGAAGCGATAGACGGGTCGGGCGTGACGAATTGCGCTGGGCTGTGTTTTTC
>NZ_VTTK01000049.1:0-43006 GCF_008365135.1 Azospirillum sp. Sh1
ACACTGGCTGTGTCTGCCGTGCAGCTGCAATCCATTCAAAAATCCCGGACAGCAGTGCGCCTTCGCGGGGATGACGGTCGACAAAATTGCTTTGTTCCAACGTCTTACGTGACGCTGAGATGTGTGCATCCCGTAGCCCGTCCCGTGAGAGGGTGCCATCGCAACAGCCCCGGGTTTCGGCCTGTCCGCCTATTGCCATGCCGCCTTTCGCCATGATTGACCCGCCCATGCCGCCTGCGCCAAGCTTGCCGCCGTCCAAGGTGGTGAGGGAGATGGGGCATGGCCCGCGATACGGGCACTTACACGGCCGTCTACGGCTTTCCGGAATCGGCCGATGCCGCGCGCCGTCTGGCCCATGTGCTGGACATCCCCTGCCACATTGCCGAACTGCACCGCTTCCCCGACGGCGAAAGCCTTGTCCGCCTGCCGGAGCCGGTGGAGCGCGCCATCGTCTACCGCTCGCTCGACCGGCCGAACGACAAGCTGGTGGAGTTAACCCTCGCCGCTTCGGTCCTGCGGCGCCAGGGGGCGACCGACCTCTGTCTGGTGGCGCCCTACATGGCCTACATGCGCCAGGACGCCGTCTTCCGGCCGGGCGAGCCGGTCAGCCAGACGGTGGTCGGCGAGTGGCTTGGTCGCTGCTTCGACCGTTTCGTCTGCGTCGAGCCGCACCTGCACCGCACCCACACGCTGGACGAGGTGTTCGTCGGCCGCCCCTCCATCGCGCTGAGCGGCGCCGCACCCATCGCCGCGCATCTGCGGGCCGCCGGCGTGGGTCCCGGCACCGTCATCGTCGGACCCGACGAGGAATCCGCCCCGCTGGTGGAGGCGGTGGCCGGGCCGCTCGGCCTCACCGGCATCGTCGGCCGCAAGGAGCGGCGCGGCGACCGCGACGTGACGGTGGCGCTTCCCCCCGATGCGCCGATCCATGGCCGGCCGGTGGTGATCGTCGACGACGTCATCAGTTCCGGCGAGACGATCTTCTCCTGCGCCCGCGCGGCGCGGGTGCTGGGGGCGGAGCGGGTGCAGGTCTACGGCGTCCACGCCCTGTTCAGCGACATCGTCGCCGAACGCTTCGCCGCGGAAGGTCTGGGCCGCCCGCTGTCCTGCGACGGCGTGCCGCATCCCTCCAACGCCCTGTCCCTCGGCGGACTGATCGCAGACGCCATCAAGTCTTTCGTAAACGAATGAAAGAATAGCGGGTGCGACCATTATGCCCGTCCTTCGGCGGATTCTATGCCGAGGGCGGGTTGCCTTTTATGACAATTTTTATATAACTGTCGTCAATCCAATGCGGCGTCACACCGATTGTGCGCCGCATCATCTGTATTGGGTGAGCGACATGGCGGGCGATGGGCGGACGGACGGGCGGATGGGGGCCGATGCGGGCTTCTTCGGGCTCGAGGCGGAGGAGCGCGGGCTTCTGGCCAGCATGGGGCGGCTGATCGACCGCAGCCTGCCGGACCTGTCGGAGCGCTTCTATGCCCACCTGTCGCGCTGGCCGGAAACCCGCGCCCTGCTTCAGGCCTACGGCGATCTGTCCGGGCTGAAGCGCCGACAGGCCGATCACTGGCGCCTGATGTTCCAGGATGCGGGCTCGCCCGAGCATGAGGCGCGCTGCCGCGCCGCCGGGGAGGCGCACAGCCGCATCGGGCTGGAGTCTTCCTGGTACATCGGCGCCTATGGCGTGGTGCTCAGCGACCTGCTGGCACTGGTCCAGGGGGCGCTGCGCTGGCGCCCGGCCATGGCGCGGCGCGCGGTGGCGGCGGTGGCCCGCGCCGTTTCCTTCGACATGGACCGGACGCTTGCGGGTTATGGCCTGCCGGCGGCGGGTGCGGGCGGACAGGGCTGCGGCCGCGCGCTGGGCGACTTCGCGTCGTCGCTGATGGACCGGACCATCGAGGTGGCGATGGCGATCAACGACGCGGCGGTCGCCAACGCCCAGATGGTCGGGCAGCTGCGCGCGGTCGATCACGAATCCCAGGGCATCGCCGCCGCGACCGAGGAGACGGTGACCGGCATCCAGGAGATCTGGGCGCGCAGCCGCGATGTCGCCGCCCTGGCCGGACAGGCGCAGACGGTGACCGCCGACGGCGGCCGCACCGTGCAGGAGGCGGTCGTCCGCATGGAACAGATCGCCGGCGCGGTGGAAGGCGCGGCAATGCGGGTCGGCGAGCTGTCGGTCGCCTCCGAACGCATCGCGGAGATCGTCTCCACCATCGAGGCGATCGCCAAGCAGACCAACCTCCTGGCGCTGAACGCCACCATCGAGGCGGCCCGCGCCGGGGAGGCCGGCAAGGGCTTTGCCGTGGTGGCGAGCGAGGTGAAGAGCCTGTCCAACCAGACCGCCCGCGCGACCGAGGACATCCGCCTGCGCATCGACTCCCTGAAGGCGGAAATGGGCGCCATCGTCGCCTCGATGGAGGACGGCACCCGTGCCGTCGCCGCCGGGCAGGCGGCGATCCGCGCGGTCAGCGACCGGATGAGCGACATCGGCGACCATATCGGCCGCACCGAACAGCGCATGTCCGACATCGCCAGCATCCTGACCCAGCAGTCGGCCGCCGCCAACCAGGTGGCCTCCGGCACCTCCCGCATCGCCGAGAGCAGCGCGTCGAACAGCGCCGCCATTTTGCGCAGCGTGCAGGCCACGCGCGGGGTGGAAACCCTGCTGGGCAACCAGCTGAAACAGCTGATGGAACAGGACGTCCCCGGCAAGATCGTCAAGATCGCCAAGGTCGACCACGTCATCTGGAAGAAGCGGCTGGCAGACATGCTGGTCGGGCTGGAGACCCTGCGCCCGGACGAACTGGCGAGCCACGAGGCCTGCCGGCTGGGCAAGTGGTATTACGGCCCGTCGTCGATGGCCTACCGCGCCCATTCGGCCTTCGTCCGGCTGGAGGCCCCGCACCGCCGGGTCCACGACCACGGCAAGGCCGCCGCCCGCGCCTTCGCCGACGGCGACATGGACCGCGCGCTGGCCGGGGTGGCGGAGGTGGAGCGCGCCTCCCAGGAGGTGATCGCCTTGCTCGACGAACTCGACAAGGCCGGGCTGGCGGGCGGTGCGACACCGGCTGCGGCGGTGGGCTTCTGACCCGGCCGCCGGTAACACTAACGATAGGTGAAGGAACTGGTGTAGTCTGGCAGGGCAGCCGCCACGGGAGGCGGTCCGGTGTTGGCGAAGCGGTGATGGCGATGCGCGGGGGCGGTCCGTTGAGCGGAGGCGTGTGATGTCGAAGGTGACGGACGTCGTGCTTCGGATGTCCCGCAAGCTGACCGAGGATATCGCCGCCCTGGGCCGCCAGCGCGCCGCCGGAAAACCGAAGACCTTTCCGCGATTCCGCGAGATCCGGGCGGCCTATCTGGACATCCAGGGGCTGATCTTCTCGATCCAGGAAAGGCTGGAGGTCGCCGGGAAGGAGCTGCCGCCGAACTTCCCGCAATGGGTGACCCGGCAGAAGCTGAGCGCCATCGCCATCTTCACCGACATCAGCCATTCCTTCGTCAGCGACCCGCCGCTGGCCCTGACCGCCTCGCTCGGGGCGTTCGACGTGCTGGTGGCGGAGCAGAAGGCTTTCAACGAAACGCTGCACACCTTCGACACCATGCTGATGGAAGCCGGCATCGACGACAGGATGGCCGACGAACTCGACGCCACCCGCACCAAGATCGAGCAGATCCTGGGGATGATCGAACAGTTGCTGCTGACCAGTCCGAAGATCCTAGAGGAGTTCTGATGCCGGAGCCGGCAGCCGCGTCCAAGGCCGATCCCAAGCCGGATCCCAAGCTGGATCCCAAGCCGGATCCCACTGCGGAAAGCCCGCCTGCCGCCGGTTCGGAACCCTCCTTTCGTCGCTTCCTTCGCAATCTGAACTTGCCGGTGGCCGTCCCCATTCTGGCGTTGATTGCCGGTGCCGGCCTGTCCGTGATGGCGATGCTCCATTCCGGCCGCCTGCTGCACCGGGAGGAGGAGCACCGCTTCGCCGCGAGGGTCGAGGAAATCCACGGCCAGCTCGCCGACCGCCTGCGGGTGTACGAACAGGTGGCGCGTAGCGCCGCCTCGCTGGCGATGACCTTCCCCGACCTGCATTGGACGCAGTGGAGCCGCTTCGTCGAGGCGCTGGACATGCCTCAGCGCTATCCCGGCATCATCTCCATCGCCTATGCCCGCGCGGTCGCGGCCGGCCGGGCCGGCGATCTGGTGGCGTCGATGCGGGCGGCCGGCCTGTCGGACTTCCGCATCTGGCCCGAGACGGCGGGGGCGGAGCGGGTGGTCAACATCTTCACCGCCCCGGTCAACGAAGGGAACGTGCGGGCCATCGGCTTCGACATGATGTCGGAGGCGATCCGGCGCTCCACCATCGAACGGGCGCGCGACACCGGCGAGCCCGCCGCCACCCGCGCCATCACGCTGAAGATCGACGAGGCGGCCGGGGCCGGCCCCGCCTTCATCCTCTATCAGGCGACCTACCGCGGCGATCCGCTGCCGCCGTCGCTGGAGGCGCGGCGTGCGTCCTTCACCGGCGTGGTGCTGACCCCGGTCAGGATCGGCCCGCTGGTGGACGGGCTGATCGACGCGAACCGCCGGGACACCGGCATCGAGATCTTCGACGTGCCGCCGGCGGATGCCGAGTTTCCGCTGTACCGCAGCCGCCGCCCGCTGGACTCCACGGTCGCCATCAGCCTGATACGGGAACTGCCGGTCGGCGGGCGGGTGTGGACCGTCCGTTACGACAGCCTGCCCGACGGCCTGTTCACCGCGCAGCACTGGGTGCCCGGCGCGCTGCTGGCCGGGGGGCTGGCGCTCAGCCTCGCGCTGGCGCTGGTCCTGCGCATGGCGCTGGTGACCCATTCCCGCGCGGTGGTGTTGGCCGGGGAGATGACGGCCTCGCTCCGCCTGCAGGAGGCTGAACGGCAGCAGCTGTTCACCCAGGCGCCGCTGGGGATCGCGCTGGTCGGCACCGACGGGCTGGTGCTGGACTGCAACCCGGCCTTCGCCGCCGCCGCCGGCCTGCCCCGGCAGGAGCTGCTCGGCACCGACCTGCGGTTGCGCTTCGGCGATCAGGCGTCGGTCTTCGCGCTGGAGGCGGCGCTGCAGGGGGAGAGCGGCAAGCTCGAATCCGACCAGCCCCTGCTGCTGGGCGGCCGGCGCAGCCATTTCAGCCTGCATTTCCAGCCGGTCGTCGCCGACGGCGCGCAGAAATTCGTCCTGGCCTTCGCCGAGGACATCGGCGAGAAGCGCCGGGCCGAGCAGCACATCCAGTATCTGGCGCATTTCGACGCGCTGACCGGCCTGCCCAACCGGGTTCTGCTGTACGACCGCATCGCCCAGGCCCTGCGCGAGGGGCGGCGCGACGGCACCAAGGTGGCGGTGCTGTTCATCGATCTCGACCGCTTCAAGGTCATCAACGACAGCCTGGGCCACAGCTTCGGCGACGAGGTTCTGCGGTCGGTGGCGCGCCGGCTGCAATCGGGTCTGCGGGAATCCGACACCGTCGGCCGGCTGGGCGGCGACGAGTTCCTGATCGTCGTCCGCCGGGTGATGGAGCCGAACGATGCGGCCTGCGTGGCGGAAAAGGTGGTGGCGCATCTGGCCAGCCCCTTCGCCGTCGGCGGCCAGAATTTCGTGGTGACGCCCAGCATCGGCATCAGCCTGTATCCCGACGACGCCGAGGATCCCGAAGGGCTGATCCGCTGCGCCGACATCGCCATGTACCATGCCAAGGAGCAGGGCCGGAACGGCTTCCGCTTCGTCACCAAGGAGATGGGCGCCAAATCGCGCGAGCGCATGGATCTGGAAGGCAGCCTGCGCCAGGCCATCCGCGACGGCCAGTTGTTCCTGGTCTACCAGCCGCAGGTCGATACCCTGACCGGCCGCATCGTCGGCCTGGAGGCGCTGATCCGCTGGCGCCACCCCGACGAGGGGATGATCCTGCCCGGCCGTTTCCTGCCGGTGGCGGAGGAGACCGGTCTGGTCCTGGCGATGGGCGACTGGGTGCTGTTCGAGGCCTGCGCCCAGATCCGGCGCTGGCGCACCCGCTTCGACCTGTCGATTCCGGTGGCGGTCAACGTGTCCGGCGCCCAGTTCCGCGACGGCCAGCTGCCGGCCAAGGTCGCCCGCGCGCTGGACGCCAACGGCCTGAGCGGCCCGGAGCTGGAGATCGAGGTGACGGAAAGCACGCTGATCGACGACGTCGAATCGGCGGCGGCGACCCTGGCGGCCTTGAAGCAGCGTGGAGTCCTGATCGCGCTGGACGATTTCGGCACCGGCTATTCCAGCCTCAGCTATCTGCACCGTCTGCCGATCGACAAGCTGAAGATCGACCGGTCCTTCATCCACGACCTGTCGACCGGCGCCAGCGACTCCTCCGTCCCCCGCGCCATCGTCGGCCTGGGCCGCAGCCTGGGCCTGTCGGTGATCGCCGAGGGGGTGGAGACGCAGGAACAGCTGCAACTGCTGCGCGACCTCGCCTGCGAAAGCTACCAGGGCTTCCTGTTCAGCCGCCCCATCCCGGTCGAGGAGGTGGAGCGGCTGCTGGAGAAGATGACGGCGGTGCAGCCCCCCGTGCAGCCCCCCGTGCAGCCCGTGTCGGCGGAATAGGGCGCCGTGCCTCACTCATACACGGCGTCGCGCGGGCCGGTATCTCCCAACGCCATCTTGACGAAGGCGTCAGCCGTCAGGTCAGCGTCGAGCAGCGCGCCATGGTGGGCGAAGCGATCGCTCCGGTCGAGCCACAGCCGGTCGCACAGCGCATCGAGCGAGCCGGAAGCGCCGGGGAAGGCCTCGTGCGACATCTCCTTGGTACAGATGAACCGGTCGGCCGGGAAGGTGTCGGCACCCCATGCGGCGCGTCCGCAGCGCGCGAACTCGTAGTTTAGGAAGTCCATCTCGTTCTCATAGGCATGGGCCACCAGAAGATCCTCGCCCAGAAAGGCGAGAAGCGCGTCGGCGACTTCGGGAAAGCGGGGCGCCGTCTTCAGGTCGGCGGGCTTGATGCCGTGCACCTTGATGGCGTCGGGATGGAGGGGGGCGTCGGGGTTGACCCGCGACTCCCAACTGCGCGCTTTCCTCCAGCCATCGCCCTCGCGGATGAGTTCGAGACACCCGATCTCGATGATGATGCCGGGCTGACGCAGGCCCTTGGGCGCCTTACGGATGTCCTGGAGGCTCGGCAGGCGCCGTCCGGTCGTCTCGATGTCGATTGCGACCAGCCGGTCACGCCCTTCCCATGGCTGCATGCTCATTGAGATCCAATCTTTCTTCGGTGGAGCCACCTGTGGCACGGATGTGAAACGAGGACAACGCTCCGTCACACCGCCCAGAGTAGCATGGCGCAAGCGCCATGACCGGCGCGACCGCCGGCGAGCAAGGAGTATCGCTATGAAAATTCCCGGCCCCGAGCATCCCATCACCATCGTCCCCAACCCGAATCGGATCCGTGTCGTCTTCGCCGGCCGGGTCGTCGCCGAAACGGCACGCGCCCTGACGCTGACCGAGGCGAATTTGCCCATGGTCCACTATATTCCCCGCGCGGATGCCGACATGACGGCCTTCGAGCGCACGGCGCACTCGACGCATTGCCCTTACAAGGGGGATGCCGCTTACTACAGCCTGCGCGTGGGTGACCGCGTCGCGGTCAACGCTGTCTGGACCTACGAGACTCCCTATCCCGCCGTGGCAGCCATCCGCGACCAATTGGCGTTTTATCCGGAACGCGTCGATTGCATCGAAGAGCACGCGGCCCCATAGCGGCAGCCGGCGGAGGACTCCACGTGCGGTGTGGTCCTGTTCGCTATGCCAACTGCGTCTGCTTCTGACCCAAAGCGGACGTTCAACTTAGGTAGCAACTTTGCCGTCAAACCTCCATTTTACAGACTGAGCTAACGGGGCTCAATTTTTGCTTTACGCTCCTAGATTGCTGTATCATGCTTTGACGCTTCCCTTTGAAAGCGTGCACGCCTGTCAAGGCGCTAAATGTTATCTGTATATTTACATATCCAACCCATAAGGGTATATCGGCGGAGAGCTATATGTCGGTTTCAACGGAACGAAATAGAGTTGCTCGCATTCAGAAAGACATTGCTGATTTGCGAGTCAAGGATGCGCAGGAAGCAAAAAAAGAGGCCGACCTCACGGCTAAGATGGTGCGAGCATCGACCGCCGCTCAATCGAGCAAGAGTGCTTCGACGATTAGTTCGAAAATGAACGAAGCGAGCCGTGCATCCAACGATATAGCATCGGTGCAGCAAAAGAGAGCCGATATAGCCAAGTCGATCGCATCTAAGCTTGCAGATTTGAATCGCGCACAGACATCACTCGAAAAGGCAGAAGACTCAGATCGAAAAAAAGCAGCTGCCGACCAGAAAAAGGCAGACGATATGCGTGCTCGCCAACTTAAGCAACTTGAACAGCAACTGCGCGATCAACAGCAATCTGCTTTTGCTGCGCCCATTACAATTTCAATGCCTGCAACAAAAATGGAAGATGACATCTTACCTGAGTACGACGTTTTTATCAGTCATGCCTCAGAGGATAAAGACAGCTTTGTTCGGCCGTTTGCTGAAAAGCTAACGGCCGCCGGCATCACGCCGTTCTATGACGAAATCTCGATAACATGGGGTGACAGTCTACGCCGGCGGATCGATCAAGGTTTAGCGCGCTCCCGGTTTGGTATTGTAATTCTGTCCAAAAACTTCTTTGCAAAGGCATGGCCACAACGGGAGCTTGATGGTCTGGTTGCTCTTGAGATTCAAGGGCAGTCACGGATTCTGCCCATCTGGCACGAAGTGTCGAAAGATGAAGTTGCCAGATTTAGTCCATCACTTGCCGATAAAGTTGCGCTAAATACGTCTTTACTTTCAATCTCTGAAATTATCGGCAAGCTTTTACCTCTATGTGGCAAGACATTACCTCCCAAATCATCCAAGGATTCCAATGAATAACTTAGAAATGGATGGCATTTGAGAGATTTTTAAAAACAGAGACTTGCATGACTTGGATTCTTGAACCTGTAGAGCCTCTCCCGACTCCATCATGGGCACATGTCAACGCCCTATCATCACCTCTTGTTCCTCAATTGCCGTTTCTTGGCATCCTCTGGATACTGTCCACCAAAACTAAGTTACTGATGGATCGGTGGAGACTCCAGAAGTTAACGTTGTCCGCTCCTGGCGCTTTGCGGACATTATCACTTCAGCACCGTAAGCTAGACACCGGGCCAATTTCAAACCGCCGATTTCTCCCAATCGGCCACCCTCCGCACTTTCGCAAAACCCCACCATAAAAGGAAAATCTTCCTGTATCCTCCCCCACAAGCCCCCTCGCTTGTGGAGTTCTGCCATGCCCGTCGATCCCCGCACCCTCGCCGCCGAAGCTCTTGGCGACCGTTACCCCTGCTGGGCCGAAGAGCCGCCGGTGCCGGCCGAAGGCTCGCTGGTTCCCGGATCGCAGTTCCATGACGAGCAATGGATCATGGCCGCCGGCATGCTGGCGCGCGGCAACAGCTTCCTGCAGGTCTCGCGCGCTATGGGCTGCAGCCGCACCACGCTCTGGCGCGCCTATTACGGATCACAGGACTTCCGTCACAGGGTGTGGTGGGAGCGGCAGGCGCTGAACCGCGAGGCCGAACTGCGCCTGTCCTCTCTTCGCGTCCTGGTCGCCGAGCAGATCGAGCGGCTGGTGACCTCCGGCGATCCGGCGACGGTGCACTGGCTGGCCGAACGGCTCGGCCTCTTCGCCGGCCTGGACGCCCCGGCCGGCAAGCGTGCTCCCGAACCCGCCGCCGAACCTGCTCCCAAACCTGCCCCGAAACCGGCAGATCCCCCCGCCGTCACCGTCCCCGAGCTGGACGACGACATCCCCGGTGCCCTGCGCGAACGCATGCCGCCCGATCCCGAGATCATCGCCGCCATTGTTGCTCGACCCGAATCCGAAGGCCCGAAGGGTGTCTTCCCCTGGACCGCCAACGAGTACGAGCACTACCCCAACCTCAACCCCGGCCCGGTGAGCCGCCGCGCCGCCGGTTCCTTCTCCCGGCGCCGGTAGATGGAACATCTGCCAAAACCTGTTCCACGCCGTTCCATCCGCCGCTCCCGCGGTCAGAAGCGCAACCCGTCCTGTCCCCCCATCAGGTCCAGCGTCGCCAGCGCCATCACCTGGGCCGCCTTTACCATGTCGTCGATGCCGACCCATTCGTCGGGCTGGTGGGCGAGGTCGAGGATGCCGGGGCCGTAGGCGATGCAGTCCTTCAACTGGCCGACGCGCACCACATGCTTCTGGTCATAGGTGCCGGGGGAAACCACATGCTGCGCCGGGCGGCCCAGCACCGTTTCGATGGCGGCGGCCACCGCACGCACCACCGGCGCGTCGGCGTCGGTCATCGTCGGCAGGAAGGCCAGCACCTCGCGCAGCTCATACGCGAAGCCGGGGCGGGTTCGACGCAGATCCTCCAGGATGGCGACGATCTCGCCGCGCACCGCCTCGGGGTCCTCCTCGATCAGGTAGCGGCGGTCGATCACCATGCGGCAGCGGTCGGGCACCATCGGGCTGGGCAGGCCGCCATGGTCCTCGCGCTGGCCGCCATGGATGGCGTTGATGTTGATGGTGGATTGGCGCGCGCCCTCCGGCACCACCGGCATTTCCGTGCGCTTGGCGGCGAGGCGGGGGATCAGCTCGGTCTCGATCCGGTGCAGCACGGCGCCCATGTGGCGCACCGCGCAGTTGCCGAGGAAGGGCATGGAGCCGTGGGCGACGCGGCCCTGGGTCTCGATCTCCGCCCACCAGACGCCGCGATGGCCGATGCAGACGCGGTCGACGTTCAGCGGCTCCGGAATGATGACGTGATCGACGCGGGGCCGGGAGAAATAGCCGAGCTTCGCAAGATGCCCGACGCCGCCGTAACCGCCGGATTCCTCGTCCACCGTGCCGGAGATCTCCAGGGCGCCCGCCGTCAGCAGCCCTTCCTCCAGCAGCGATTCCACGGCGATGATCGACGCGGCGATGCCGCCCTTCATGTCGCAGGCGCCGCGGCCATAGACCCGGCCGTCCTTCACCACCCCGCCGAAGGGATCGATGGTCCAGCCCTGGCCGGCCGGCACCACGTCGATGTGGCCGTTGAAATGGACGCAGGGTCCCGGACGCGGCGCCTCGATGCGGGCGATGACGTTGGTGCGCGGATAGCGGTCGCTGTCGCCGGCCGCCCCCTCCGCCCGCACATACTCCACCGCGAATCCGCGCGCCGCCAGCCGCCGGCCGATCAGCTCGGCGCAGTCGGTATAGACGTCGCCGGGCGGGTTGACGGTGGGGATGCGGATCAGTTCCTGGGTCAGCGCGACCAGATCGTCGCGCCGCGACTCTATACGGCGGAACAACAGCTTCGTTGCGGCGTCGGTGTCGGAACGCATGGCCTCTCCCGCGGCAAGGACCGGTCCAGTGTCTCCGCAAGCGGATGGTTCGTCCACCCCGCCTTTCGGGAGCCGCCCTGGGGGCCGTTGTTGTGCGGCGCACTTTCCCGCATCGGCCTGGACCGCTACAGTCGCGGCGCCCCTCAGCGGAGAAGCTTCCCATGACCGTCACGCACCCCATCGGGCTGAGCGCCCCGACCCTGGCCGACCCGGTGATCGCCGAGGCCGCGACCCGCTTCGTCGCCGCCCGCCGCAGCGCGGCCGGCCTTGCCGACTTCCCCGGCCCGCTGCCGGCCGACCTCGCCACCGCCTACGCCATCCAGGCGACGGCGACCGCCGCCTGGCCCGACGAGGTCGCCGGCTGGAAGGTGGCGCGGGTGCCCCCGGCGCTGGAGGAGACGCTGGGCACCATGCGCTACATCGGCCCGATCTTCGCCCGCACGGTATCGGCCGCCGACGGCGGGCCGCTGAGCTTCCCGGTCATTCCCGGCGGCTTCGGCGCCGTGGAGGCGGAATTCGCGGTGCGCATCGCCGCCGACGCCCCCGCCGACAAGCTGGACTACAGCCCGGCGGAGGCCGCCGCCTTCATCGCCGCCGTCCATGCCGCCATCGAGGTTGCGGGCGGGCCGCTGGCGCCCGTCAACACGCTCGGCCCCACCGCCTCCACCTCGGTCTTCGGCAACAACACCGGCCTGATCGTCGGCGAGGAGATTGTCGGAAATACAGAAGGGGGCGGCGTGGAAGGCGCCGACGCGCTCAGGGCAGAGGTGCTGATCGACGGGCAGAGCGTCGGCGTCGGCAGCGCCGCCAAGCTGCCGGGCGGCATCGCCGCCGCGGTCGCGGTCGCGCTGGGCATGGCGGCGCGGCTGGGCCGGCCGCTGAAGGCCGGGCAATGGGTCTCCACCGGGGCCCTGACCGGCGTCCACTCCATCGCCATCGGCCAGCAGGCGCGGGTGACCTTCACCGGGCTGGCGCCGATGTCGGGCACCGCCGTTGCGGCCGGCGCAACCGCCTGACGCAATCCAGGGTATGGCGGCGGTCATGGCCGGCCGCCGCCTTGGTTGAAGCCAAACGGCGGCGGGGATGCTTGAATGGCGGTCCCTCTCCAGCCGCCGGAACCGCTGCCTTGTCCCAGTCCAGCCTGTCCTCCGAAGCCGCCGCGACGCGGTTCCTGCCGCCGGTCCAGATCCTGGTCGGGCTGGGCCTTGCCGTCGCCGGGGTGATCGCCTTTTCGCTGCGGCCGGTCATCATCAAGCTGGCCTACCGCTACAACGTCGATCCGGTCACCCTGATCATGCTCCGCATGGTCTTCGCGCTGCCCTTCTTCCTGGGCATGGCGCTGTGGTCGGGGGTGAAGAAGGGAGAGCGCGCGCCGATCGCCGGGCGCGACCTTGCCCTGACCGTGGCGCTCGGGATCACCGGCTATTACGCCGCCAGCTTCTGCGATTTCCTGGGCTTGCGCTATGTCTCGGCCGGGATGGGGCGGTTGCTGCTGTTCCTCTACCCGACCATCGTCGTGGTCCTGTCCGCCCTGTTCCTCGGCAAGCGGATCGGCCTGCGCGAGGTGGTGGCGCTGGTGGTTTCCTACGCCGGCGTCGCCCTGGTGGTGTGGTCGGAGGTCGGGACCGGCCATCCCGACTTCATGACCGGGGCGGGGCTGGTCTTCATGGGCGCCTTCCTCTATTCGATCTATCTGGTCGGCAGCAGCCGGGTGGTGCAGCGGATCGGCTCCATGCGCTTCACCGCCTATGCGATGACGGCGGCCTGCCTCTGCTGCATCCTGCAGTTCCTGGTGCTGCGCCCCCTGTCGGCGCTCGACCTGCCGCCGGCGGTCTTCGGTCTGTCGGTGGTGATGGCGGTGGTCTGCACCGTGCTGCCGGTGCTGATGACGGCGGAGGCGCTGCGGCGGGTCGGTCCCAATCTGGTGGCGCTGAGCGGCGCCATCGGCCCGGTCGCCGCCGCCGTCTTCGGCTATCTGGTGCTGGCCGAGCCGATGGGCTGGCTACAGTTGGCCGGCGCCGCCCTGACCGTCGCCGGCGTCATGATCATCAGCCTGTGGAGGACCGCCTGATCCCGCATTTTTCATGGAATAACCGCCGCCCCGCCGCCGTCCTTTTCCAAAGCCATTGGGAAAGGGACAAGCGATGACGAACCATGCCACCGCCTACGAGACCGGCGCCGCCACATCCTGGCAGGATGCCCTGCTGCTGGCCGCCCGCATCCTGCTGGGCGCCATCTTCGTGCAGAGCGGCTTCGGCAAGCTGATGGCGCTCGGCGGCTTCATCGCCGGGATGGAGAGCCAGGGCGTGCCGATGGCCACGATCGTCGCCCCCGTTGGCGCGCTGGTCGAGGCGCTCGGCGGGCTTGCCATCGTGCTGGGCGCCTGGACCCGGCTGGCGGCGCTGGCGGTCGCGGTCTTCACCGTCGCCGCGACCCTGATCGCCCACCGCTATTGGGACGCGGCACCCGACGCCATGAAGATGCAGCAGATCCAGTTCATGAAGAACCTCGCCATCATCGGCGGCTTCCTGTCACTGGTGGCGTCGGGGGCCGGGCGGTTCAGCGTCGATGGCTGGCGCGCCCGGCGCTGACCTCACGCGTCATACGCCGTCAGCGAGATGCTGGGCACGTCGATGCGGTCGCGGCCATTCAGGAAGGTCAATTCAACAAGGAAGGCGGCGGCGCGGACGTCGGCGCCGACCTGACGCAGCAGGTTGATGGCGGCGGCCATGGTGCCGCCGGTCGCCAGCAGATCGTCCAGCACCACCACCCGCTGGCCGGGCTTCACCGCGTCGGCCTGAACCTCGATGGTGTCAGTGCCGTATTCCAGGTCATAGGAATGGGCGATCTTGTCGCCCGGCAGCTTGCCGTGCTTGCGCACCATGATGAAGCCGATGCCCAGCGCCAGCGCCAGTGGGGCGGCGACCAGGAAGCCGCGCGATTCGATTCCGACCAGCAGATCCGGCTTGTGCGGGCGCACCGCCTCGGCCAGCTCGTCGATGGCGGCTTTCCAGGCGCCGCCGTTCGCCAGCAGCGGCGAGACGTCGTAGAACAGGATGCCGGGCTTTGGGAAATCCGGGATGCCGCGGATATGGTCTTTCAGGTTCATCGGAAGTCGTGTCCGTAATAAATCAGGTGCCGGCATGAACGGCCCGGTCCGCCGCCGGGCACTCTAGCGGCTGCCAACTCCGGCGCAAAGGCGGGAATGGACGCTTTGGCAGTGCCGCCATTTTACCGCATGGGGTTGACCATCCGGCGATGCTCAGCCACGTTCCAGGCGCACCGGCCACGTACCGGTGGATGTGCGGAGGCGTGCGGCGGAACCTGTGGCTGGGACTTTGGCGACGGATGGGGCGGCGGACGAGATCCGGATCGATGCCGGACCGGAGGACGGCGGGTGGCGGATCGGCGCCGCCGGGCGCTGGACCCTGGATGCTGCCACCGCAGCGTCCGATGCGCTCGACCGCGCTCCGAAACCGCAGGAGGGTGCCGCGGTGCGTCTCGACATGGCGCGGGTGGAGGCGCTCGACACCGTCGGCGCCTATCTGCTGAACCGGATGGCCGAGCGGCTGGGGGCCAACGGACATGCGGTGGCGATCGTCGGTCTGCGGCCGGAGCATGCCGCCCTGTTCGATGCCGTGCGCGACGCCGGCAAGGCGCCGCCGCATCCGATAGAGCGCGAGCATCACCCGATCCTCGACATGATCGTCCGCACCGGCGAGACGACGGTGAACGCCGTCAAGGAAATCCTCGACCTCGTCGGTTTCCTCGGTCTCGTCACCGTCACCTTCGCCCGGCTGATCCTGCGCCCGTCGCGCCTGCGCCTGACGTCCGTTCTGTTCCACATCGAGCAGACCGGTCTGAACGCCCTGCCGATCCTTGGGCTGCTGTCTTTCCTGATCGGCGTGGTGCTGGCCTTCCAGGGGGCGGACCAGCTGAAGCGCTTCGGCGCGGAGCTGTATGTCGTCAACCTGCTGGGAATCTCCGTCCTGCGCGAGATCGGCATCCTGATGACGGCGATCATCGTCGCCGGCCGCTCCGGCTCCGCCTTCACCGCGCAGATCGGCACCATGAAGGTGAACCAGGAGGTCGACGCCATCGGCACCATGGGTCTCGATCCGGTGGAGCTGCTGGTGGTGCCGCGGGCGCTGGCGCTGATGATCACCCTGCCGCTGCTGGCCTTCTACGCCGATGTGATGGGGCTGTTCGGCGGGGCGGTGATGGCCTATGCCACGCTGGACATCACCTTCGGGCAGTTCATCCGCCAGCTTCACAGCGCGGTCGGCATCAACACGGTGATCGCCGGCCTGATCAAGGCGCCGGTCTTCGCCCTGGTGATCGCCATGGTCGGCTGTTACGAGGGGCTGAAGGTCTCCGGCAGCGCCGAAAGCGTCGGCATCATGACCACCAAGGCGGTGGTGGAGGGCATCTTCCTGGTGATCGTCATCGACGCGGTCTTCTCCGTCCTCTTTTCCATGCTGGGGGTGTGATGGCCGGCGCTCCCGTCATCCGCGTGCGTGGACTGGTCACCCGCTTCGGCCCGCAGACCGTCCATGACGGACTCGACCTCGACGTCGAGCGGGGGGAGGTGCTGGGCGTCGTCGGTGGCTCCGGCACCGGAAAATCGGTGCTGCTGAAGGAGATCCTCGGGCTGATCGAGCCCGCCGCCGGGCGGATCGAGCTGCTGGGCCACGACACCGCCGAACTGGACCGGGCGGAGCGCACGGCTCTCCAGGCCCGCACCGGCGTGCTGTTCCAGAACGGCGCCCTGTTCAGCTCCATGACGGTGGCGGAGAATGTGATGCTGCCTCTGAAGGAGCACACCGACCTGCCCCCGGCGCTGATCGCGGAGGTGGCCCGGGTGAAGATCGCCATGGCCGGCTTGCCACCCGATGCCGGCACCAAGCATCCGGCGCAGTTGTCCGGCGGGATGATCAAGCGCGCCGGTCTGGCCCGCGCGCTGGCGCTCGACCCCGACATCCTGTTCCTGGACGAACCGACCGCCGGCCTCGATCCCATCGGCGCCGCCGCCTTCGACACGCTGATCCAGAGCTTGCAACGCAGCCTGGGGCTGACCGTCTTCATGGTCACCCACGATCTGGACAGCCTGACCTCGATCTGCGACCGCATCGCCGTGCTGGTCGACAAGAAGATCCGGGTGGGAACCCTGGCCCAGCATCTGGCCGATCCGCACCCGTGGATCCACGATTATTTCCACGGACCGCGCGGCCGCGCGGCCCTCGACGCGAAAGAGCGCAATGACGCTCGCCAGCTTGCGAAAGGGTAGGGGCACGTCATGGAAACCCGCGCCAGCTATATCCTGGTCGGCAGCTTCGTGCTGGCGCTGGTCGCCGGCCTGCTGGTCTTCACCGCCTGGATCGCCAAGGTCCAGCTGGACGAGACGCGCGAGACCTACCGCATCTATTTCACCGGCTCCGTCACCGGGTTGCAGCAGGGAAGCCCGGTGCGCTACCGCGGCGTGCCAGTGGGCACCGTGTCGGACATCCGGCTCGACCCCGACAACGTGACGCGGGTGAGGGTGACGATCGAGGTGCAGAACGGCACGCCGATCATGTCCGATTCCATCGCCTCGCTGGAGGTGCAGGGGATCACCGGCGGCGCCTATGTCCAGATCTCCGGCGGGGCGATGGGGGGCAAGCGGCTGACCGCCACCGATGCCGACGGGGTGCTGACCATTCCGTCGCGGCCCAGTTCGCTGACCGCGGTGGTGGACAGCGCGCCGCAGCTGGTCAACCGCTCGCTGGAGGTCATCACCAAGCTTGGCGAGATGCTGAACGGCGAGAACCAGAAGGCGATCGGCGACATCCTTGCCAATGCCCGTACCATCAGCGTCGAGCTTGCCCGCGCCAGTGCCGGTCTGGAGGAAACCATGGCCCAGGCGCGGCGGACGCTGAACGGGTTCGAGGCGGTCGGGCCACAGCTTGACCGCACGCTGGCCCAGACGCACGATACGCTGGCGACGGTGGACGGCACCGCCAAGCAGCTGGGTGGCGAGGCGCGCGAGCTGCTGCGGTCGCTGAAACGCACCTCCGACACGCTGAACGGCCTCGTCGCCGAAAATCGCGAGCCGGTGCGCGACTTTACCGCCACGGGACTGTATGAACTGACGCTGCTGATCACCCAGCTGCGCGATCTGTCGGGCCAGCTGTCCCGGGTGGTCACGCGGATCGAGAACGACCCGTCGAACTTCCTTTTCGGCGGGACGCGGCAGGGCGTGGAGGTGCGTGGGAAATGAGGCTTGCGAGGATGGAGCGAGGCGGATCGGCAGGGACTGTCGTGCGCAGGATGCTGGGGGCGGTCCTGCTGCTGGGGCTTGCCGCCTGTTCGACGCTGAACCCGACGGCGCCGCATCTCTACACCCTGACCCCGCGGGCCACCGTCGCCCCCGGCCCCAAGGCGGACTGGCAATTGCTGGTGGAGACGCCGTCGGCTGCGGCGGGGATCGACACGCCGCGTATCGCCCTGGCCCGCACGCCGACCTCGCTCGATTATTTCGCCGACGTATCCTGGGCCGACCGGGCGCCGAACATGGTGCAGGGGCTGATCGTCCAGACCTTCGAAGACAGCGGACGCATTGTCTCGGTCGGGCGCGACACGGTGGGCTTGCGTTCCGACTATGTGCTGAAGTCGGAACTGCGCGATTTCCAGGCCGAATACGCCACGCCGGGTGCCGCCATGCCCGACCGGGTGCATGTGCGCCTGTCGGCCAAGCTGGTCGCCATGCCGCGCCGGACGATCGAGGCCGGCGAGACTTTCGAGGCGTCGGCACCGGTGCGCGGACGCTCCTTCACCGACGTGATCGCCGCATTCGACGAGGCGCTGGGCCGGGTCACCGGGGAATTGGTGACCTGGTCGCTGTCGCAGCGTTTCCACCCTTCCGGCAGTTGATCGGGCGGCCGTGGAGTGCCTGAGCGCAGGCTGCGCCGCAACCGCAGGTTCGATGATCGAAAAGACCTTGCCACGCCCGCATAGCCGCGTACGTAATAGGGGTGTTCGCGCAGCGCAGGATCGGGCGATGACGGATTTGTCGGAAGTGTCCCGCGAAGAGTTGGAGGCGATGGCCGAGGCGGGACGCGAGGTTCGCCTGTGCCAGCGCGTCCTGGCCAAGACCGGCGACACGGTGGTGGGTGAGCTTCTGCGCGGTCACGGCACGCTGTACGAGTGGAAGCACTATCCGCCCGGCGATGTTTACGACGCCGAGTTCCATGCCCAGTATTACTATCACTGCCATCCGGAAGGTGAACGGCCCAACGGCGAGCATGGGCATTTCCACACCTTCCTGCGCCCGCACGGCATGCCGCCGGGGTTGCGGCCGGCGCCGTTGGCCGATTTCTCGGCCCCGGACAACGACAATGACGCGTTGTCCCACCTGATCGGCATCGCGATGGACGTGGCTGGCCAGCCGGTGCGGCTGTTCACCACCAACCGCTGGGTGACCGGGGAGACCTGGTACAAGGCCGACGACGTGATCGCCATGCTCGACTCCTTCGAGGTCGACCATGCCCGGCCGTCCTGGCCGGCCAACCGCTGGATCACCGCGATGATGCGGCTGTTCCGCCCGACCATCGTCGAATTGCTGCGCGACCGCGATGCCGCCATCCAGCGCTGGGCGGAGAGCCATCCCGACGCCTACGTCTACGAGGACCGCGGGCTGGAGGTCGCCTCGCAGCGCCACATCGCTGTGGAGCAGCAGATCGCCGAGGTGGCGCTGCATCTGCGCGGGGCGCGGCGACGCCGGTCCATCCTGCCGGAGCCGCCCAGCTTCGTCGGAATGCCGTGAGCGGCTCCTCCTCCCATGGACTTATGGCCAAAGGCCATGGGCTTATGACCGCAGGGCGTTAAGGAAGGTTCAACCGTTTCGGAAGATCCTTAACCCTTGTGGACAAGTCTCCGCCCACACTCGCGCGGGTTTTGCGGTTCGCGACCCATATGGAGACGGACCAGGGCAGGAAGGGTCCGGGACCCATGAGTGACGGTTTCAAGTCGGGTCATCTGACCCAGCAGGACGTGGCGCGGCTTCTGGCCGACCCGTCGCCGAACAGCCGGACCGATCTGGCCGCCAAGCTGGCTCAGCAGTTCGACAGCCCGGAGCTGTCGCAGTCGGAGCGCATGCTGGCGGAGGACATCATCCGCGTGATGGTCACGGACACGGTCCTGCGCGTCCGTCAGACCCTGGCCGAGAATCTGAAATCGAGCCCATCCCTGCCGCGCGACGTCGCCCTGACCCTGGCCCGCGATGTGGAGGCGGTGGCGATCCCGGTGCTGAGCGTCTCCACCGTGCTGACACCGGCCGATCTGGTCGAGATCGTGCGGACGGGTGCGGACGCAAAGAGCACCGCCATCGCCCAACGCCCGACCGTACCGGCCGTCGTCGCCGACGCGCTGATCGAAAGCGGTTCCGAACACGCGGTCGCGGCACTGGTCGCCAACGAGGGGGCGGAGCTTGGCGAGCAGACCCTGGGTCGCGTCATCGACCGCTTCGGCGCCAGCGAGGCGGTGCAGGATCCGCTGGTCCACCGGTCCAAGCTGCCGATCACCATCGCCGAGCGTCTGGTCGCCGTCGTGTCGGAACGGCTGCGCCAGCATCTGGTCTCGCACCACGAACTGCCGTCGAAGGTCGCGTCGGAGCTGATCCTGCAAAGCCGTGAACGGGCGACCGTCGCCCTGTTCACCGGGGAGAGCGACGAAGGGGCGCTGGACCGGCTGGTCACCCAGCTTGCCCGTACCGGCCGCCTGACGCCGTCGCTGCTGGTCCGCTCGCTGTGCACCGGCGACATCGCCTTCTTCGAGATGGCGATGTCGCGCATGGCGAACGTGCCGCTGACCAACGCCCGGCTGCTGATCCATGATGCCGGACGGCTGGGGCTGAAGTCGCTGTATGACAAGGCGAAGCTGCCGCCGGCCCTGCTGCCGGCCTGCCGCATCGCCATCGACGTGCTGAAGGAGACCCCCTATGACGGCGAACCCGGCGACCGCGAGCGCCACCGCCGCCGCGTCATCGAGCGCATCCTGACCCAGTACGAGGATCTGGCGCCGGAGGATCTGGAGTTCCTGCTGGCGAAGCTGGGCGACATGATGCAGCCGGAAAACGCCGCGGCGTGACCGATCCGATCTTCTTCGCCGACCCGGCCCCGTCGCCGGGAGGCGACCCGGCCGATACCATCCGCCGGCTGGAACGGCGCATCGCCGAGTTGGAAGCCGCATTGCGCCAGAGCGAGGCGCGGGCAGGGGAGGCGCGCTTCCGCTCCCTGCTGCGCACGGCGGCCAGCATCATCCTGGTGCTGGGAGACGATGGCCGTGTGCTGGAGGCCAATCGTGATGCCGAACGCGCCTTTGGGCTGGAGCCCGGCACCGCCATCGGCCGCCCCTGGACCGAGATGATGGGGGAGCAGCCGACCGGCGCCTTCGCCGCCCAGCTCAAGGTCGCCGCCGAGGGAATGGAGGTCCGCAATTTCGAGCAGGCCCTGCGCGAGCAGGACTGCATGAGCGAGCGTGTGCTTCTGTGGAACCTGAACCGGCTGCCGGAGGCCGACGGCGCGCCGGCGGGCATCCTCTGCGTCGGCCAGGACATCACACGCCGCAAGCGGGCGGAACTGGCTCTGCGTCAGGCCCGCGACGAGCTGGAGATGCGGGTGGCCGAGCGTACCCGCGCTTTGATGCAGGAGGTCCAGGAACGCCGCCGCGCCGAACAGGCGCTGATTCAGGCAAAGGAACAGGCCGAACTCGCCAACCGCGCCAAGAGCGAGTTCCTCGCCAACATGAGTCACGAGCTGCGCACGCCGCTGAACGCCATCATCGGCTTTTCCTCGATGATGGAGAGCGAGATCGTCGGGCCGCTCGGCCATCCCAAATACCTCGACTACGCCAAGGTGATCGGCAAGTCGAGCCAGCATCTGCTGGCGGTCATCAGCGACATCCTGGATGTTGCCAAGATCGAGGCCGGCAAGTTGGAAATGCATCCGCAGCCGATGGACGTGCGCGACGCCGTGGAAAGCTCGCTTCTGCTGATCGCCGAACGGGCGGAGGAAGGCGGGCTGACCCTGACCCAGGACATCGCCCCCGAAACCCCCCGCCTGCTGGGCGACCCGGTGCGGGTGAAGCAAATCCTGCTGAACCTGTTGACCAACGCGGTGAAGTTCACCCCGACCGGCGGCAGCGTCGCCCTGCGGGTCCGCCCGGAATGCGACCGAATCCTGATCGAGGTGGCCGACAGCGGGATCGGCATGAATGCGGACGGGATCGCCATCGCCCTGCAGCCCTTCGGTCAGGTCGACAGCCAACTGTCCCGCCGCTCGGGCGGCACTGGGCTGGGCCTGCCGCTGGTGCGGTCCTTCGTCGATCTGCTGAACGGCACGCTGGACATCCGCAGCCGCGAGGGGGAAGGCACGACGGTCAGCGTACGGCTTCCGGTGGCGCCGCCCTACGACGGCGAATAATCAGGGAACGACATGGTCATGAGACAGGGACCGGTTGCGCAGGACGGCGACCGGCAGAGCGAACCATTGTCGGTCGCGATGGTGTTCGGGATTTCCGGGGTCGACCCGCTGGAATGGGATGCCTGTGCCGCCGGCAAGGGGCCGTTCCTGCGGCATGCCTATCTGAGCGCGGTCGAAGACAGCGGTCTGGCCGGGCCGGACAATGGCTGGCGCCCCGCCCATATGATCGTAAAGGATGCATTGGGCCGGACAGTTGGCGCGGCGCCCCTCTATCTGCGCGACCGGTCCACGGACGAGTTCTGGCCCGATCAAGCATGGATCGACGGCTTTCAGGCGTCGGGTGGACGCTATTTTCCGAAGCTGGTCATGGAGGTCCCCTACACGCCGGTGACCGGCGCGCGGATTTTGCTGCGGGAGGGAGCGCCATCCGGCGTGGCAGATGCACTGACAGGGGCTATGCGTTCACTGGCCCACAATCATGGTCTGTCTTCCATCCATGTGAGCTTTCCGGATGAGGAAGACCGTGCCCGTTTCGAGAAGGCGGGATGGCTGACCCGCCATACCGTCGATTACGAGTGGCGGAACGCGGGTTATGGCGACTTCACCGAATTCACCGCGGCCCTGTCGAGCCGTCGGCGCAGCGTGATGCTGTGGGAACGCCGCAAGATCATCGAGAGTGGGGTGCGGATTCGCGACGTGCCGGGCAGCCGGGTCGGGGAGGCCGATGTCGCGGTTTTCCTGGATTTGCTGGCCGACCTCCATGCCCGCAAGGGACGGCGCCAAGCGCTGACCTTTGATTTCGTCATGCGGCTCTGCGCCGCCTTTGGTGACGCCCTTACATTGACTTTCGCAGAAACAGGCGGTGATACGATTGGCGCCTTGCTGACCATGGAAGGAGATGGCTGCCTCCATGTCCGAAACTGGGGGGCGAGGGAGGGCGCGCAGCTGGTCCATTTCGAGATCTGCTATTACCGCACCGTCGAACGGGCGATTGCCCGGGGGTTGAGCCGTGTGGACAGCGGGCGCGGCGGCCCGCACAAGCTGGCGCGAGGGTTCCTGCCGAAACTCTCCCATGCCTGCCACTGGTTCCTGCACACCAACATGCGCCGTGCGGTGGCGGAAGGGCTGGAACTGGACAACGCCAAGGTTCTCGCCGCTTATGCGCAGGAACAGGCCCGCTCCCCATTCCGCTGGCGGATCCAGCAATAGCTGATTGCATGGAGAGGTGGATTATCTTTTGGATGGTGTATGTGGCGATATATGATATTTTTTGGCTGTAGAGCAGATATATAGACCTAAGATTGCTTTGTTGGCGCCCATTTTGGGATATTTCGTTCGCATTTTTAATGGAGAAGAAGCATGACGCTTTTTGTGATGAAGCCGGTGCATTGGAATGCAAATGGATATTTGAAGCCAGCCGGCCATAAAGCAAAAAGTGGATATCCTGCTGATTTTGGATATGGACATGAGGAATGGAACGGCAGTCCTCGCATGCAGTACCGCAGCGATGGTCAGGGCATAAAGGTTTTTCATACCGAGGGACTGAAAAGCACGTGTGTGGAAGACCATGATGGAAGCATCTTTGTGTTCATGTATGCATCCCATGATGGCATACAGCAGCTGGTCGGTATTGCTGGCAGCGCGACCTGTATGATTGATAGGGACCGTCGTCAGCAGCGTGAGGACATCGTAAAGAACCTTCACATCGACGATTTCAAGGAAGATGCTTGGGAGCAGGCTCTCGTCAGAAAATGTTATAAAGAAAACAAAAAGAAATTTCTTAATCAATGGAAAGATGAAGTGCATTGGATTCCTAATTGGATTTGCCCTCTGGAGCAGTATTATTCGCCAAGTCCCGAGGGGGTGGTAGAGATTAGCGCTCCATCTATCACCGGTAAGGAAATATTCACGCCTATGTTCAACAGCTACCAGTCTATCGACAGAGCGATGGCCATAAAGGTTATGGAATTTGTTCCTCGCAGCCTTAGAACACCGGAATGGCAAAATATATTTGATGAAATTTCCGGCGGTCAGTCCGCTGTATCTTACGACATCGACCAGCTTCTGGATGAGGATTTACCTGAGACCGAGCGACAGGCATTACATCAGGCCCGAATTGGGCAGGGGTTGTTTCGCCGCCGTCTGCTGGAGCGCTGGAACAACGCCTGCGCGGTGACCGGTTGCGCCGTTTCGGAGGCGCTGCGGGCCTCTCATATCAAGCCCTGGTGCGAGTCCGAAAACAGTGAGCGTCTGGATCCCAATAACGGCCTGATCCTGTCGGCGACCATCGATGCGTTGTTCGATCGGGGGCTGATCTCTTTCGAGGATGATGGGGCGATGCTGCTTTCGGACGCAATCTCAAGCAATGACCGGTCTGTGCTAGGACTTCCCGCACCGCTTAGGCTTCCGTTGCGGGACCGGGAAAAAGATTATCTGGCGCTTCATCGCAGCAAGAACTTCTCCTGACCTCCGGCGTCGCGCCGGCCGATAGCCGCTTGCACGGCACGGCGCGCCGGGCCACTTTCCCTCTTTGAATAGACGACAGGCGGAGTGGGACATGTCGGTCAGCCGGGCAGTGGGGCGGGACGATCTGAAGACGCGCATCGGGCAGGCGCTGGGTGAGGCGAAGGCCGATCTGGTCATCAAGAACACGCGCTTCCTCAACGTCGTCACCGGCGAGATCGCGGAGGGTGACATCGCCGTCTGCGGCGAGGTCATCGTCGGCACCTACGAGTCCTATGACGGGGTGGAGGAGATCGACGGGCGCGGCCTGACCGTGGTTCCCGGCTTCATCGACACCCATGTCCACTGCGAATCCACCTGCGTAACCCCGCAGGAGTTCGACCGCTGCGTCCTGCCCCGCGGCACCACCACCGCCATCTGTGACCCGCACGAGATCTGCAATGTGTTGGGCGAGAGGGGCCTCAGCTATTTCCTCGACAGTGCCGGGGGCACGGCGCTCGACCTGTTCGTTCAGCTGTCCTCCTGCGTGCCGGCGACGGAACTGGAGACCTCGGGTGCCCGGCTGGAGGCGCCGGACCTGATCCGCCACATGGACCATCCGCGCGTGCTGGGACTGGCGGAATTCATGAACTTTCCCGGCGTCTTCCACAAGGTGGACGGGGTGCTGGACAAACTGGCCGCCTTCGACGGGCGCCACATCGACGGCCACGCCCCGCTGGTGACTGGGAAGGAACTGAACGCCTATCTGTCCTGCGGCATCCGCAACTGCCACGAGACGACCAGTGCCGATGAGGCGATGGAGAAGCTGCGCAAGGGCATGCAGGTGCTGATCCGTGACGGGTCGGTGTCGAAGGACGTCCATGCCCTTGCCGAAGTCATCGGGCCGGAGACCTCACCGTTCCTCGGCTTCTGCACCGACGACCGCAATCCGCTGGACATCGCGGAGGAGGGGCACATGGATCACCTGATCCGTAGCGCCATCCGCCTCGGCGCGCCGGTCGCCCATGTCTATCGTGCCGCCACATGGTCGGCCGCCCGCGGCTTCCGTCTGTACGACCGCGGGTTGGTGGCGCCGGGGCATCGCGCCGATCTGGTCCTGCTGGACGATCTGGAGGACTGCGCGGTCAACCGCGTCATCCGCAACGGCAAGATCGTCGGGCCGCACAGCTTCGATGGCCGGCCGGCGGTGACGCCGGTGGGTCTGGATTCGGTGAAGCTGGAGCCGGTTGCCGAGGAGGATTTCGCCGTGCCGGCCGGCGGCTCCGTCCAATCGGTGATCGGGCTCGAACCGGGCAAGATCCTGACCGAACACCGGCGGATCGAGGTGCCGGTGGTCGGCGGCCGGATGGTGGCCGATCCGTCACGCGACCTGCTGAAGATCTGTGTCTTCGCCCGCCACGGCAGCAACCGCAACATCGGCCGCGGCTTCGTCCAGGGCTTCGGCTTCGCGGAAGGGGCGCTGGCCTCGTCGGTCGGCCATGACAGCCACAACATCTGCGTGGTGGGTGCCGGCGATGCCGATATGAGGGTCGCGGTGAACCGGTTGATCGAGTTGCAGGGCGGCTTCGTCGCCGTGCGCAACGGGCAGGTGGTCGGCGAACTGGCACTGCCGCTGGCCGGGCTGATGAGCCTGGAGCCGTTCGAGGCCGTGGAGGTGAAACTCCGGTCCCTGCGTGCCGCCGTCCGCGCCATGGGCTGTCCGCTGGCCGAGCCCTTCCTGCAGTTGGCCTTCCTGCCGCTGCCGGTCATCCCGCACCTGAAGATCACCGACCGTGGCATGGTCGATGTCGACCGTTTCGAGCTGATTGCCGCCTGATTGGGCGGTATGCTCGTGAAAGCGGCATCGGCCTGGGGAATGGGCGGCTGTAATTTATCCTCGCATTGATCGGCACCGACCACGAAACGGCCGCGAAACCTGGAAAAGCCCATTTCCCGCAAGGGGAGCGGGCTTTCCATGCCCGGATTCGCGACCTTAAAATTTAGGCCGATCGCCTTCCCTCCTCTGGCATGGGCTTTGCCACGACGACACATTATCTGTTGTTCGTCATCGAGCGAGCCCGATCAGCCATGACCCATCTGGCCCCGGTGATCCACCACTCCCACAGCCTGCTGCCGGTCCGGCCGCCGGAAACCGTGTCGATGCGGACGCGGGACGGCGTGCGGTTGGATGCCGATCTCTACCGGCCCGACGCCGCCGGCACATGGCCGGTGCTACTCCTGCGCGTCCCCTGCGGCCGGCGCACCGCCCTGACCAGCCACTACGCCCATCCGCGCTGGTACGCGGCGCGCGGGTATGTGGTGGTGGTGCAGGACATGCGCGGCTGCGGCACTTCCGACGGCCGCTTCCGTCCCTTCGAGGCGGAACGGGAGGATGGCGCCGATGCCGTCGCCTGGGCGGCCTCCCTGCCGGGATCGTCGGGATCTGTGGCGATGTACGGCTGCGGCTATGCCGGAATGGCGCAATGGCTGGCGCTGGCCGAGGCGCCGGCGGCCCTGCGCGCGGTGACGCCGGCCTTCGCCGGGTGGGATGTCTTCTCCGACTGGGCCTATGAGGGCGGGGCCTTCCGGTTGGCCGACGCCATGGGCTGGGCCCTGCGCACCGCGGCCGATGCCGCGCGGCGGGTCGAGGACGGAACCGGGCACCGGTTGCTATCGGACGCGGCGCGCAGCCTGCCCATCGACGACGAGATCCCGTCCCGGCCGCAGGCCCTGCGCGACTACGCCCGCTACACCCATTACGACGATTGGCTGACCAACCCGGTGCCCGGCCCATCCTGGGCCGCGCTGTCGCCCAAGGCGATGCAGGACGCCATGCCGGCCGACGTGTCGGTCCTGCAGATCGGCGGCTGGTACGACCCGCGGCTTGCCGGCATGCTGGACGCCCATGAGCGTTTCGCCGCAAGCCAGAGGGCGCCGGTGCGACTGGTCGTCGGTCCTTGGGGCGCCGAGGGACCCGCCGCCGCGCCTGGGCAGGCGCCGACGCTCGACACGCTGCAACTGGCCTGGTTCGACCGGGTGCTGAAGGGCGAGGGAGGGGATCGCGGCGGACCGGTCCGCCTGCACGATGTGGAGACCGGACGCTGGCACGATCTGTCCAATCTGCCGGCGGCCGAAGCGGTTCTGCATCTGGCCAGCGACGGCCTCGCCAACCGTCAGGGAGGGCGGCTGGAGTTGGAGATGCCCGATCTGGAGGCGCTCGACGTGGTGGTGCACGACCCGCGCATGCCGGTGCCGACGGTGGGCGGCCATGCGGTGCCGGATGCCGCCGGGCGTCCCGACCGCGCCGCCGTCGACCGCCGCCCGGACGTCGCGACCTACACCAGCCTGCCGCTGGACGAATCGCTGATGCTGGCCGGCCGGGTGGCGCTGGATGTGTGGGTGGAGGCCGACGCGCCATCCTTCGACGTCAGCGCCGTGCTGTCGGTGCTGCGGCCCGACGGGCAGGTGCTGCCGCTGACCCAGGGCCATGCGCGGGTGGAGCCGGGCGATCCGACCCGGCCGCTGACCATCGGCATGCGGGCGGCCTGCGCCACGCTCGCGCCGGGATCGGCGCTGCGCCTCAGCCTTGCCGGGTCCTGTTTCCCGGCCTATCCGGTCAATCCCGGCACCGGGGCGGAGCCGGGCGAGACCCGCCGGGTCGATGCGCTGCCGATCACCCTGCTGATCCACAGCGGTCCCGACCGGCCGTCGCGTCTGCGTCTGCCGGCCGGATCGGCCGCTTAGGGAGCCTCGCCTCCGTCCGCCTCGTCTTCGCCTTTCCCTGCCGCTTCCAGGCAGAAATCCAGGCTCTGGGACAGGAATCGCATCATCAGGTCGCGGAAGGGCGTCTTGTCGCCGACCGACCAGGCCCGCTCGACGAGGTCCAGATAGAGGCCGCGGTCGTCGGCCTGGACCACCACCGGCGGATAGCCGGCGCGGTTCAGGATCAGATTGCACAGCAGCAGCGCCGTCGCCCGGTTGCCGGCATGGAAGGGACGGATGGCGCTCAGCCGGTGATGCGCCTCGAAAGCCGTGTCGGGACCGGCGTCGGACTTGCGCATCCAGGTCGACAACGCCGACATCGACACGCGCAGCTTGGCCGGGTCGGGAGCCGTTTCGGCCGGGTCGTCCTTCGGCGGACCGTCGCGGTATTTTCCGGCCTCGTCCTCGATTCCGCGATAGAGCACGCTGTGAAAGGCGGTGACCGTGCGTTCGGTGACGGCGCCCGAGGGATCGAAGGAAAGCCGGGCCATCAGTTCCAGCGCCGCGCGGTGGTTCAGGACGAAGCGCTGTTCCTCCACCCCGCGGTGGCGCAGAATGCTGCCGCGCTCCAGGATCGCCTTGACGTCCGCGCGCTTGAGCGGAATCTCCTCCAGCGCCGCGGCGGCGACGGTCAGATCCAGCTCGAACCGGTCGGCGATGCCGTGCACGACCTCCTGCGGCAGGGGACGCGCGGCGTCCAGCGCCCGTTTCTTCTCCGCGATCTCGTCGAGCAGGGCCATCGGTCACTCTGTCGCTTTAGCAGGGGAGGGCTTGGCACGATGCGCGTCTTGCCGCGCCCCCTGCGGGGATTTGCCGCTTGGACGGGCACGGTTGCCGGTTTTAGGATCCCTGTCAAGATGTCCACAACCCAGCCATGGCCGGCCGCAACCGCCTCAGTCCGCGGGATGCGCCTGCGATCGCGGGTCGCGAGGGGGGAGATCGCTGCGATGAGCTACGTCGTTTGGGACAAATCCATGAGCGTCGGCGTGCCCGTGCTCGACGACGAGCACCGGCGCCTTCTCGACCTGTTCAACGGTCTGCTGGAAAGCGGCATCACCCCCGCCAACCGGGAGGAATTGTCCAGTCTGCTCGCCAGTCTCCGCGACTATGTCGCCGTCCATTTCGCGCGGGAAGAGGCGATGATGGAACGCTGCGGCTATCCCGAACTGGACGGCCACCTCGCCGCCCACCGCTATTTCGCCGACGAGGTGGAAAAGCTGGCCCGCGACTTCGACGGCGACAACCCCACGATGCTGCGCATGGACCTGATCCTGCTGTTGAAGGACTGGTTCGTGGAGCACATCCAGCAGACCGACAGCCTGTACAAGCCCTATGTAGGGGCGGGCTGACCCTATCCCGGGGGAGAGGGCCTGAACTCACTGCTTCGCGGCGGCCTTCTGTTCCGGCAGGCCCTTGTCAAGCTTGGCCTGTATCGCGGCCTTGTCGGTGTCGTCGTCGGCGCTGCGCAGCGCGCGCATCCACTGGAAGCGGGCCTCAACGCGGCGGCCGGCCCGCCAGTAGGCGTCGCCGAGATGGTCGTTGATGGTCGGATCGACCGGCTTCAACTCCACCGCGCGTTCCAGCTTGGCGACGGCGGCTTCGTAGTCGCCCAGTGTGTAGAGCGCCCAGCCCAGGCTGTCGACGATGTAGCCGTCGCGCGGGCGCAGTTCCACCGCCCGCTCCACCATTGCCCTGGCCTTGTCCAGATGCTCGCCGCGGTCGATCCAGCTGTAGCCGAGGAAGTTGAGCAGCGACGGCTCGTCCGGCCGCAGCTTCAGCGCCGCCTGCAGGTCGGCTTCGGCCTGCGGCCATTGCTTGGTCTTCTCGTAGCACATGGCGCGGGCATACAGCAGCGGCCAATGCCGCTCCTGCGGGGTGCCGATCCGCTCCAGCGCGGTGGTGTAGGCGGGGATGGCCTCGGCATAGCGCTTGGCGTAGCGATAGATGTCCCCCAGCCGGGTGATCGCGTCGGTGCGTTCCGGCCGTTCGGCGGCGAGGTCCTTGAGGACCGCGATGGCCTCGTCGTTGCGATCCATGCGGGCGAGGCTGTCGGCCTCGCGCATGCGGGCGGTCCAGCCCAGCAACGGGTCCTTCTCCAACTGCCTATAAGCGGCCAGCGCCTCCTCGTGATGGTCGCGCGACGCGGTGATGTCGCCGATCAGCAGATGGGCCAGCGCCAGATCGTCGCGCAGGTGCAGCGCGATGCGGCCGAACAGCAGCGCCGGCTCGTCGGCATTCTCATGATGCAGCGCGCTGCCCAGGTCGAACAGCGCCTCGGCAAGGCCGGAGCGGGCATCGGGGACCGGGCGGGTGTCGGACGGGGCGTTCGCCATGGCGGCCAGCGCCGGCTCCACCAGCAGCCCGTCGGGGTTGCTGCCCTGGAAGGCCTCGTAGAGCTTGCGCGCTTCGTCCTTGCGGCCGGTGCGGGTCATGAAGCTGCCGACGATCTGCACGACGCGCAGCGGCGCATCGGTCTCCGTCACCTTGGCGTAGCGGGCCGCCGCTTCGTCGTTACGGCCGGCGAGGTCGAGGATCAGACCGGCATGCAGGTTGTAGAGCGCTTCGAAGCCCTGGACTCCGGACAGCGGTTGCAGCGCCGTCAGCGCCTCGTCCGCCTTGCCGCGGGCGGTTGCCAGCCAGGCGCGGGTCAGCGGCGCCAGGAAACGGCCGAGCCCGTCGGTCGGCAGGCGGGCGGTATAGCCGTCGGCCTCGTCCAGCTTGCCCTTGGCCAGCGCGTCGGCGGCCAGCAGGGTCAACGCCATCTGCGGCTCGCCCTTTTCATCGAGCAACCGGCTGGCATAGCCGACGGCCGTGTCGATCCGCCCCTCGCCCAGCCGCAGCAGGAAGGTCCGACGCAGCAAGGCCGGGTCGTCGGGATCGGCGGCCAGAGCCTGCGCGGTGAAGCGCGCAGCCGCAGTCCAGTCGTCCTGGTGCTGGGCGTAGCGGCCGGCCAGATAGCTGCCGGTCGCGGAACCGGTGCCGTCATCCGTGGCAGGACCCGCCGCCGGCCCGGCGGCAAGGGCGGGCGCCAAGGCAGTCCCGGCCATCAGGATGGCCAGGGAGATCGGCAGCAACCGGCGTCGGAAACTCGTCATGCTCTCGTCACCTCGTTTTCCGAGTCGGTATCCCATCATTTTCGGCAGGGCGCGGGCAAGAGACTTTCGTGCGAGTCCACTTTTCGCAACCGCTACCGCCACTCCCGCCGCACCTTTTCGATCCGCTCCGGGCGCAGGATGTCGGTGGCGTGGGCGTCCATATGGGCGCGCAACGCCTCCGGCATGCCGGGAGACAGGGTGGCGCCCTCGACCGACCAGCGGGCCATCCAGGAGAGCGTGCGCAGCCATGTCAGCCGGCGCAGCGGCCTCAGCCAGGGCCGCACCTCGTCGGCGAGGTCACCCGGCACCGCGATGGTCCAGGCCTCGATGAAGGCATCGACGTCTGCCGGGGCCAGTTCCGCATTCACCTCCGGATCCCACTTGGTCGAGGTGTAGAGACTGGCATGGGCGAGATCGCTGGCCGGGTGGCCGTATTGCAGCTTTTCCAGATCGGTGAACCACGCCTTGCCGTGGGCGTCGATCAGGAAATTGCCGGGATGCACGTCCACCCCCACCGCGGTCAGCGGCATCGGGGTCTCTCGCGGCGGGGCGAGGTCGCCGGCACGGGCGGCGGCAAGCTCCTCCGCGATCAGGGCACGAGATTCGTGAGACAGGTCAGCGCGGTCGAACCATTCCGCCTGCCGTTCGACCTGCGCCAGCAAGGCGACGACCGGGTCGGGCGGGGCGGGAAGCGGCTCAAAGAAATCCGGCGGCGCCATGCGGTGCAATGCCGCCAGCGCGCGGGCAATGGCCGGCATGTCGCCGGGCAGGACGGGGGTACGCCCCTCCACCTCGCCCACCACCAAAGCGCCGAGCGGCAGCCCATCGCCGGGCGGCAGCAGGCCGGCGAAGCGCGGGGTGTGGCCCGACGGCTCCGACCGCTGAAAGGCGGTCGCCTGCCGCTCCAGCGCCGTCCAGGCGTCTAGGCCGAGCTGGCTCCAGCGCGGGATGCGGGCAACCAGCCGCCGGCCGCGCAGCCGCACATGGTCGTGGGCGACGCCCTTCAGCGGCATCGGTTCCAGCGCGTCGGCGGACAGGTCGGCAAGACGCGGGAGCCGGGTCAGCGCGGCGTTCAGGGCCGCAATCGAGAATCCAGCCGGTCCGCTCACGCCATATGCTCGCGCAGACGGGGCATCAGCTCCACCAGGTTGCAGGGTCGGTGGCGGTTGTCGAGCTGCCAGACCAGGATGTCGTCCCAGGCATCGCGGCAGGCGCTGGGCGAGCCGGGCAGGGCGAAGATGTAGGTGCCGTTGGCGACGCCGCCGGTTGCCCGGCTCTGGATGGTGGAGGTTCCGACCTTGGCATAGCTGAGATAGCGGAACAGCTCGCCGAAGCCGGGGATCGCCTTCTCATAGAGTGCCTCGACCGCCTCCGGCGTCACGTCGCGGCCGGTGACGCCGGTGCCGCCGGTGGTCAGCACCACATCGATCTGTGGATCGGCGATATAGGCCTGGACCTGGGCACGGATCGCCGCGATGTCGTCCTTGACGATGGTGCGGGCGGCGACCTTGTGGCCGGCCCCGGCGATCCGCTCCGCCAGCGCGTCGCCGGAGCGGTCGTCGGCGGCGACGCGGGTGTCGGACACCGTTACCACGGCGATGTTCACGGGAAGGAAGGGGCGGCTCTCGTCGATCTTCGGCATGGCGGCAGGCGTGTCCTCATGTCGGGCCGGAGCCCGACAAGGGGGCGCCGGCGGTCAGGGTGTCGGGCTGGCCTCTCCCCGCTCCGCCACCGTTTCCACCGCGACGGGGGGCGCCGGCTTGACCGCGGACAGCGGCTCCGGGCGGGTAGCGACCTCGGTCGGGCGGGCCTCCACCGCGGTGTAGGTCGGCCACTTCCCATCGGCGACGGCGGTGAGCGACGCGGTCTCCTGGCCCAGCCGCAGCCGGTAGATCCAGAAGTTCGCCATCACCTTCTCCACATAGTCGCGTGTCTCGCCGAAGGAAAGGCTTTCGATGAACAGCAGCGGATCGGTGATGTCGCTCAGGTCGCGCCGCCAGCGCGCCAGATTGCCCGGCCCGGCATTGTAGGCGGCGGCGGCCAGGAACAGGTTGCCGTCGATTTCCGGCATGCCCAGCAGTTCCGACAGGTAGCGCTGGCCCAGCTCCATGTTGCGGGACGGGTCGAACAGCGCGTCGCGGCTGGCGTCGTCGCTGCCGATGTCGGCGTTGCGTTCGCGCACATGCTGGGCGGTGCTGGGCAGGATCTGCATCAGCCCGGTCGCCCCGGCGGAGCTGACCAGACGCGGATCGAAGCGCGATTCCTGGCGCATCACCGCGAAGACCAGCGCACGGTCCAGCGCGAAGCCGTCGCGCGGTTTCCAGTGCGGCAGCGGGTAGAGCGCGGCGGCATAGGGCGCGCCGTCCGGCCCGGCCACCGCATTGCCCAGCCGCAGGGACAGCGAGGCGACGCCGGCGCGGTCGGTCAGCGCCACCATCGCCTGTTCGACCAGCTGGTCGCCCTGCGGATCGATGCGTTGCAGCTCCATTCCCGCCAGCTCGCGCTGACCGGCCTGGAGCAGGGCGATGGCGCGGGAACCTGCCGGCTTGGCCGCCACCGCCGCCAACTGGCGTCCGGTCAGTTCCGGCGCCTGCCAGTGCACCTTTTCCAGCCCGTCCAGGGTGCGCAGCGCGATCAGGCCATAGAAGGTGTGCGGATAGCGGGCGGCTGCGGCCAGATGCTCGGCCGCCTCCTTCTCCTTGCCGGGCTTGCGGGCCAGCGCGCGGGCCGCCCAGTAATCGGCAGCCGCGGCCTTCCAGGGGGAGCGCGGGCCGGCCGCGGCCATGCCTTCGAAATGGCGTGCGGCCCGGTCGGTCTGCTTCAGCCGCCAGGCGGCGAGCCCGGCGATCCAGTGCGCTTCCGGCAGCATGTCGCCCGACCGCGCGGCGCTGGCCGAGGCGAGAGTCAGCGCCTGCGCCGTCTCGCCGGCATAGAAGAGAGATGCGGCGATGCGGGCGCGGGCGGCGTCATACTGCACGGTGTCGAGCTTGCCGCCGAACTCGTCCTGGCCCAGCAGGCTCAGGGCGGTGGCGGTGCGGCCGGATCGCAGCAGTTCCTCCACCCGGGCCACCGCCGCGCGGTCGCTGCGGGCGCGGGACACGGTGCGGCTGCGCGGCGCGACGGTGACGCTGTCGTCCTCGTCGTCGTCGTTGCTGGCGACGGTGCGCAGGCCGCCCAGCCGTTCCAGCGATCCGACGAGCCGCACGCGCTCCTCGCCCCGCGGCGGCTTGGGCGCACGCTGGCCGGCGGGCTGGCGCTTCTGGGCCAGACTGTGGACCCGCTCCGCCCCGGCGAGGTCGCCGTAATCCTGCATCCAGCGGGCGAGTTCCTCGTAGCTGGCGCGTCGGTCGGGGTGGAGATAGCGCTGGCGCAGGACGTAACCGACCAGACGGCGGTCCTTCAGCTTCGCCATCTCGGCATCGGCGGCATCCCAGTCCGCCCGATCCTGCGCCGCGAAGATGCGGCGGTAGCGGGCGGCATCCTCCTCGTCCAGCTGGACGGCGCGGGCATCGTCGTCGGTCGCGAGCAGAAGCGGCACGCCGGCCGGGTCGGGCGCCTCATTCGCCGTGGGGGCGGCCAGCGGGCTGCCGTCGGCGGACGAGGGGGCTGCGATTTCGGGGAGCCCCGCGGCCGGATCGCCAAGCGATTCGCCGAAAACGGGGCTGTCGGGGTCAGGCACGGAATCCCCGCCGGGCGGGACGACGGCGTGACCGTCCGGCGCGTGGATGATGAGGGCGGCGCAAGCGGGCCGGAACCCGACCGCGCCGTCGGGTCCCATGGTGAAAGCCACCGTGAGACCCAGCACCCCCAGAAGGTTCCGCCGCAGCGGGGCCGCGCTCGCGACCCGGTATGCTGCACTGCAAAATATCCGGAGCATGGCTCCGGGATACCCCACGACCGCGCGAACCGCAAGCAACGGATTCGCACGGAATGTGTCATGGCTGGTATTCGGCAAATGTTACAACGGCTTAACAAGCCTGGGAAAAAGGCTCTAGCCCATTGGGAAGGTGCCTTTCGGCATGGGGCGATGGCATTTGTGCTGCGCGGCGACCGCAGTCATACGAACGATTTAGGCGGCGCTGTGACATCGATTTTAGTCTTCGGAATACTTGATGCCTTCTTCTCCGATCCTTTGCTGCAACGCAAGCATGTCCCGCCATGCTTCCCGCTTTGCGATAGGGTTGCGCAGGAGGTACGCCGGATGGAGCATCGGCATCAGCGGGACCGCCGTTCCCGCGACTTCATACGTCTTCCATTGCCCGCGCAGGCGGGTGATCCCCTCTGCCCGGTTCAGCAGGGTCTTGGCCGACACTCCGCCCAGCGCCACCAGCAGCTTCGGCCGCACCAGTTCGACATGCCGTTCCAGGAAGGGCAGGCAGGCGGCGATTTCCGCCTGGGTCGGGCTGCGGTTGCCGGGCGGGCGCCAGGGCAGGATGTTGGAGATGTAGACCTTGCCGCGGTCCAGCCCGATCTGGGCCAGCATGCGGTCCAGCAGCTTGCCGCTGACCCCGACGAAGGGCTTGCCCTGCCGGTCCTCGTCCTCGCCCGGCGCCTCGCCGATCAGCATGACCGGCGCTTGCGGGTTGCCGTCGGCGAAGACCGTGTTCATCGCCGTGGCCTTCAGCGGGCAGCCGTCGAAGCTGCGCAGGGCCGCTTCCAGCGCCTCCAGCGTCTGCGCCTCTCCGGCCCTGGCACGGGCCTGGATGCCGGCCTCGCTGGCGCCCAGCGGCTGGTCGGGGGAGGCGAAGAGGGCGGCCGGACGTGCGGAGGCGGGGGCCGCCGGGGCGGGCGCCCGAGTCGGTGACGGGCCGCGCGCCATACCGGTGCCGGGGGCCGCACCCGCCGCGGGCGCGCCCGAAGACGGCGCCCGCCCAACCGGCCGGGCGGTGAGGGCGGCCCAGTCGGTCGGCTCGTCGCCGATGGCCTCGTCGCAACCGACGTCGGCATGCCAGCGCAGCGCGTCGAGGATGTCGCATACGTCAATCATCGTTTGACCTTACCACAGATCGTGTGGTCTTACATGTCCAGATACCCAATTTGGGTGCGGCGCAAACCGTGCTACAAGCACGCGCCCGCAAAACACCATAGGGCGTCCCGAGGGAAACAGTACCAAAACAAGACGGTGGGGGAGTGTGGTGATGGAACGCGAACCGCGCGAGGTCATGGAATACGATGTTCTGATCGTCGGCGCCGGCCCGTCGGGCCTGAGTGCGGCGATCCGCCTGCGGCAGCGCGCGGTCGAAAGCGGCCAGGAGCTTAGCGTCTGCGTGATCGAGAAGGGATCGGAGGTGGGCGCCCACCTGCTGTCCGGCGCCGTCTTCGAGCCGCATGCGCTGGACGAGCTGATCCCGGACTGGAAGGAAAAGGGCGCTCCCCTCACCACCAAGGCTCGCGAGGACCACTTCCTCTTCCTGACGGAAACGAAGGCCTACAAGTCGCCCTTCGCCCCGCCGCAGATGAACAACCACGGCAACTACATCATCAGCCTGGGCAATCTGGCCCGCTGGATGGCGACCCAGGCCGAGGAGCTGGGGGTGGAGATCTACCCCGGCTTCGCCGCCGCCGAGGTGCTGTATGACGACAAAGGTGCGGTGAAGGGTGTCGCCACCGGCGACATGGGCATCGGCAAGGACGGCGAGAAGACCGGCAACTACACCCCCGGCATGGAACTGCACGCCAAGCAGACCATCTTCGCCGAGGGTTGCCGCGGCTCGCTGACCAAGACCCTGTTCGAGAAGTTCGACCTGCGCCGCGATTGCCAGCCGCAGACCTACGGCATCGGCATCAAGGAGCTGTGGGAGGTCGATCCGTCGCAGTCGAAGCCGGGCCTGATCGTCCACACCATCGGCTGGCCGATGGACCCCAAGACCTATGGCGGCAGCTGGCTCTATCATATGGAAGGGAATCTGGTGTCGGTCGGCTTCGTCGTCGGCCTCGACTACTGGAACCCGCACATGAGCCCGTTCGAGGAGTTCCAGCGCTACAAGACCCACCCGGCGATCCGCCCGACCTTCGAAGGCGGCCGGCGTCTGGCCTATGGCGCCCGCGCCCTGTCGGAGGGCGGCTTCCAGTCGATCCCGAAGCTGACCTTCCCCGGCGGCCTCCTCATCGGCGACGGTGCCGGCTTCCTGAACGTGCCGAAGATCAAGGGTAACCACACTGCCATGAAGTCGGGCATGGTCGCGGCCGAGGCGGTGTTCGACCATCTGACCGGCGGCGCCGACAACGGTCCGGAGGTCATCGCCTATCCGGAGCGGCTGAAGCAGTCCTGGGTCTGGCCGGAACTGCACGCCGTGCGCAACATCCGTCCGGGCTTCCAGAAGGGCCTGTGGGCCGGTCTGGCCAATGCGGCCTATGAGACGGCATTGAAGGGCAAGTCGCCCTGGACGCTGAAGCACCACGCCGACCACACCACCCTGGTGAAGGCCAGCGAGGCGCCGAAGATCGCCTACCCCAAGCCGGACGGCAAGGTCAGCTTCGACCGCCTGTCCTCGGTCTACCTCTCCAACACCAACCATGAGGAAGACCAGCCGCCGCACCTGACGCTGAAGGACAAGTCGGTCCCGATTAGCGTCAATCTGGCGCTCTACGACGCGCCGGAGCAGCGCTACTGCCCGGCCGGCGTGTACGAGATCGTCCGCAACGACGACGGCAGCGACCCGCGCCTGCAGATCAACGCGCAGAACTGCGTCCACTGCAAGACCTGCGACATCAAGGACCCCACCCAGAACATCAACTGGGTCGTGCCGGAAGGCGGCGGGGGGCCGAACTATCCGGGCGGGATGTAAAGGGCTTTTGCCCCCTCCCTCCCACGGCTTCGCCGCGGGTCCCTCCCTCCCCCGCTTCGCGGGAGAGGGGAAGATTTGCGATGCCGCCGCAGCTCCCTCACCCGCGTGAGCGGGGGAGGGTTGGGGAGGGGGCACAGCCGTCCCGCCGGTGTCGGTTGCGCCGGGGGTCACTCCTATCTATAAGGCAGGGGGTAACCTTTCTGCGACGGCGCGATGATCGTTTCCTGTCCGACCTGCTCGACGCGCTACACCCTGTCCGATGAGTCGCTCGGCCAGGACGGCCGAAAGGTTCGCTGCGCCCGCTGTGGCCACACCTGGTGGCAGATGCCCGACCGGTCGGAACCCGATGAGGTGGTTCCCGACGCGCTGACGGAAATCCGGCCGGCCACTTCCGCCAAGCTCGCTACCAAGACTGCGGCGAAGACCAAGGTCAAACCGCCCAAGGCGCCGCGAGCCAAGCCGGCGCGCAGCACGGTGATCGGCTTCGCCCTGCTGGGGCTGCTGGTTGCCGGGGCCGCTGCCGGCGCCTATTTCGGCCGCGACGCCATTGTTCGCAGCTGGCCGCCCGCAGCATTGCTCTATGACACCATCGGCATGCCGGCCGAACCGCCGGGCTTCGGGCTCGAACTGCGCAACATCCGTTCCGAACAGAAGATCGAGGGCGGAACCACCGTCCTGTTGCTCGATGGCGAGGTCGCCAACGGCACCGATGTCGAGCGCACCCTGCCGCCGCTGCGCGTCATCACCTTCGGTCCCGAGCACAAGCTGCTGCAGAGCTGGACCATCGAGCCGTCGGCCGAGACCCTGGGCCCCGGCGCATCGGCGAACTTCCACCACAGCCAGCCCGATCCCGGCCCGGTGACCGAGGTGACCATCACCTTCGGCGGCCCGCCCCCCGGACTGGAGCCCCCTGCGGCCGCAAAGCCGGCCGAGAAGGCACCGGAGAAGGCAGCCGGACACGCCAAGCCGGCGGCGGACGGCCATGCCGCTCCGGCCAAGGCATCCGGACATTCCAGCGGCCACTGATCCGTTCCGAATCCGGCGGCATCACCGCTCCGGAATGCCGTATTTCCGCAGCTTGTTTGCGATCATCGTGTGCGAGGTGTTCAGCCTTGCGGCCAGCTTGCGGCTGGACGGGAAGCGCGGATAGAGCCGGCGCAGCAGCGTCCGCTCGAACCCCTCCACCGCGCCCTCCCAGCTGTCCGCCTCCTCCGCCGGCACCCCGGCCGACTGCATGCCGGCGCCGGCCAATTCCAGGTCAGCGGCGTCCAGCGCGCCGCCGTCGCTCATGGTCATGGCGCGGAAGATGACATTCTCAAGCTGACGCACATTGCCGGGCCAGCGGTTGGCGAGCAGCGCCGCCGCCGCCGCCGGGGTCAGACGGCCGGGTGGCCGGCGGGCCTGCGCCGCGGCGCGGGCGATGAAATGGCGGGCCAGCAGCAGGATGTCATGGCCGCGCTCGCGCAGGGGCGGGACGCTCAGCGACAGCACGTTCAGGCGGTAGAACAGATCCTCGCGGAAGCTGTGGTCGGCGACCATCGCCTCCAGCGAGCGGTGGGTGGCGCTGATGACGCGGACATCCACCTTCTGCTCGCGCTCGCCGCCCACCCGGCGGAAGCTGCCGTCGTTGAGGAAGCGCAGCAGCTTGGCCTGGAGATAGGCCGACATCTCGCCGATCTCGTCCAGGAACACGGTGCCGCCATGGGCCAGTTCCAGCAGGCCGGGCTTGCCGCCGCGCTGGGCCCCGGTGAAGGAGCCGGGGGCATAGCCGAACAGCTCGCTCTCCGCCAGATTCTCTGGCACGGCGGCGCAGTTCAGCGCCAGGAAGGGCTTGTCGCGGCGCGGGCTGGCGCGGTGGCAGGCATGGGCGATCAGCTCCTTGCCGGTGCCGGTCTCCCCCAGGATCAGCAGCGGCGCCTCCATCGCGGCGACCCGCGCGGCGCGCGCCTTCAACGCCCTGACCGGCGGCGATTCGCCGAGGATGCGGTCGAAGCCGCCCTCATCGAAATTCTGGATGGCGTCGAGCCGCTCGCCCAGGCGCGACGGGGTGAACAGGGTGATGACGGCGCCCGCGGCTTCCACATCGACGATGGGCATCACCTCCAGCAGGAAGGGCTGGCCGTTCAGCGTCACCTCGCGCCCCGACATGCGGAAGCCGCCGGCGGTCAATTCGCGCGTCAACGCCGGCTCGCCGAACAGCCCGCCAATATCCAGCCCGGCGAGGCGCGACTCCGGCAATCCCGCGACCTGGGCGGCGGCGGTGCTCGCCACCACCACGCGCCCCGTACGGTCCACCGCCAGCACCGGGTCGGGCAGGGCGGCGAGCAGCGCATCGAGATGCAGCCGCCGTCGCGTGCCCGGTAGCATGTCGATGGCCGCCACCGACTGCACGCCGGCGATGGTGCGCAGCGCATCGGACAGGGCGGGCAGCGCCGCCGGGTCCAGGCCGGGCGCGTCGATGTGGATCAGCGGCGGGTCGACCTCGACACCGACGACGTTGAGCCGGCGCAGCGCCAGCACGGCGAGGATCTCATGGGCGATGCCGACGCGGTCGGTGAAGGTGACTTCGATGCGCATGGGGGACGGGGTGTTGGGGGAGGGGGTGCTTTTGCCCCCTCCCTAACCCTCCCCCACCTTCGGTGGGAGAGGGAACTCCGCCGCTTCGGCGCTAACTCCCTCTCCCGCGAAACGGGGGAGGGTTGGGGAGGGGGCATCCGGCAATCACTGTACACAATCCATTACACTGTATCAAAATCTTTACACCTTCCCAACCCCTTGATCCTCAACACTCCACACCCCTTTTCCCCTCCCCCCGTAAACATCTGCATACACGCCACTCCCCGCCACTCCCCCCGCACCACAGCAAATCCGCCATTTCCGCCTCTGGCACGCCCTTTGCGAACCATTCCCCCAAGCGAAGTCATCCATCCCCTTGGGAGCCAGTCTCATGCGCGTGATCGTTCTGGGCAGCGGCGTCATCGGTGTCACCACCGCCTATTATCTGGCGCGTGCGGGGCATGAGGTGACCGTCATCGACCGTCAGGCCGGCCCGGCGCTGGAGACCAGCTATGCCAACGCGGGCGAGGTGTCGCCGGGCTATTCCGCTCCCTGGGCGGCGCCGGGGCTGATGCTGAAGGCCGCCAAGTGGATGATGATGAAGCACTCGCCGCTGGTGATCCGGCCGAAGCTGGATCCGGCGATGTGGTCCTGGTGCCTGAAGCTGCTGGCCAACGCCAACGAGGCGAGCTATCAGCTGAACAAGAGCCGCATGGTCCGCGTCGCCGAATACAGCCGCGACTGCCTGAAGGCGCTCCGCGCCGAAACCGGCATCACCTATGACGAGCGCACCCAGGGCACGCTGCAGGTCTTCCGCACCCAGAAGCAGATGGACGCCGCCGGCTACGACATGGCGGTGCTGGAGCGCTACGGCGTTCCCTACAGCCTGTTCGACCGCGACGGTCTGACCTCGGTCGAGCCGGCTTTGGCCCATGTGAAGGACAAGCTGGTCGGCGCGCTGCACCTGCCGGGCGACGAGACCGGCGACTGCTTCCAGTTCACCAACAAGCTGGCCGCCTATGCCGCCAAGCGCGGGGTGGAGTTCCGCTATGGCGTCTCCATCCGCGGGCTGGAAAGCGACGGGCGCAAGATCACCGGCGTGCTGACCGACCAGGGCACGCTGACCGCCGACAGCTACATCGTCGCCATGGGCAGCTATTCGCCCAAGCTGGTGAAGCCGCTGGGCATCGACCTGCCGGTCTATCCGGTGAAGGGCTATTCGCTGACCCTGCCGATCACCGACGCCGCCCACGCGCCGGAATCGACGGTGATGGACGAGACGCACAAGATCGCCGTCACCCGCCTGGGCGACCGCATCCGCGTCGGCGGCACGGCGGAGCTGTCCGGCTTCGACCTGACTTTGCGCGAAAGCCGCCGCGGGCCGCTGGACCATGTGGTCAGCGACCTGTTCCCCAAGGGCGGCGACCTGTCGAAGGCGGAGTTCTGGACCGGCCTGCGCCCGAACACGCCGGACGGCACGCCGATCCTGGGGCCGACCCACATCCGCAACCTGTATCTCAACACCGGCCACGGCACGCTGGGCTGGACGATGTCCGCCGGCTCGGCCCGCGTGCTGGCCGACGTGGTCAGCGGCCGCCGGACCGAGATCGACATGGACGGGCTGAGCGTCGAGCGCTACGGCCGCAAGCCGACGGTGGCGGTGTCGCGCCCGGCCGCCGTCCGTCCGGCCTGACCTGAAAACGGCACCCGCGCCGTCCGGCGGACGCGGGTCATCGCCAGCTCGAGAAGGGCGGCGTCGGTGATCTCGGCTCCATCCAGCCGATGTCGCCCGCGCCGCCCTTCGCATTTCTCCACCCGGTGGCCGAGGCGCCTGAGATGCAGGATCGCCTCGTAGAGCCGGGCCGCCGGCTCGTTCGCGGGTCGGACGGCAGGCCGGCGGGCCGTCATGGATGGACCACCAGGACGACCAGCCGTTTCGGGCCGTGGACGCCGTAGGCCAGCGTCTGCTCGATGTCGGCGGTCTTGCTGGGACCTGACACCAGCAGCACGTTGGTCGGCATTGCATCCGCCCACCCCTGCTCGCGCATGGCCTGCAGGAACGTGTCGAAGAGCGCGTCGGCGCGCAGCAATGCGACGTGGATGTGGGGTACCAGCGACAGGGTGCGCGGCTCGTCGGCGGTCGGCCACAGGATCAGGCTGCCGGTCTCGGCGATGGCGCCGCGGGTGGTGGTGAGGCCGGCCTCGATGGACTCGAACAGCTGCGGCTTGAGGTCTTCGAGCGGACGGTCGTAGGGGATGAGGGTGGGGGTTGGCGTCGGCGTTAATTCCCTCTCCCCCCCGGGGAGAGGGTTAGGGTGAGGGGGATGCGCGGCGGGACCTTTGGGGGAATCATGCGATGCGTGACCCCCCCCCCCCCCCCCCCCCCCCCCCCGGGGGGGGGGGGGGAGCTCGGCCCCCCCCCCCCCCCGCCGGGGGAGCGCCCCAAACACCCGCCCCCCCCCCCCGCGCAGGGTTGGAGAAGGACCCCGCCACCCCCCGCCGG